>JAGQQC010000209.1 GCA_020426395.1 Planctomycetaceae bacterium | reverse complement strand
CCTCAATTGCTGATTGGCAGTTCGAAATGGATTTGCTCGGGTGGGCTGGACTGGCTAAAGCTGAAAACCGGCTCTGGGGGATCACGGTTCCTCTTCGTGAATGGAAACAGGTATTAAAACCAGAAAAAAAGAAGACTTTGAATGATCTCGCAGAGTTCATCGCCAGCAAGGCGGCTCGTCAACGATTGCGTCCGTTGAATATCGCGGGAACAGAGTGCCTGGCATCCTCGGCATTTCTGACGGTTAAACAACTTCTACATAAGGATGGGGTTGATGTTCGCAATATCAGTCCTTCCACACCTCTTCATGAATTTGTGAACAATCACTTTGAATTGTTTTATCACCAAATTAACCGACTCGCTCCTGGAGTATTCCAGCATTTTCAACTTGGAGTCGAAAATGAGGGAAACCAGAATCCGGTCCAGAAGTTTGTAGAGAAATCATGGTTCTTTGGTGTATTCGTGGAATCGTTTTTCTTACTTCTCTCCCTATTCGATCTGAAAATTGCGGCAATCTCTTTACTCGCCACATTAGCATTAATCACCATCGCCTATCTCGTGGGGCCTACACGAACGATTTTCATATGGTTTAAGGACATATACACCTTCCGCGATCTCTCCGAACGAATCGCAGCACTGCAATCCATTGGTTAACGGTACATAAATATCTTTGGCACACAGAGGTTAAGACTTCATGTAAAGAGGAATGCTATGGATTCAAAATACTATCGCGAAGAACCTGCCACTCCACAATATGTGCTTGACCTTCTGTTTTCTGACTATCATCTGTATCACGCAATATTGCCGAAGATATTCGGAACCAAAATCATTGAACCGGAGACGAGTATCGGTGACTGGTTACATCGCAGGGAGCTTGATGATCTCACCCTCGATTGTATCGCTCTGGAACTAAACGAGGTATTTCATCTAGAACTGAGTGAGGATAACTGGTTTGAGGAACTTCAGTCTGCGCGGTCAATCTGGGATCTGGCTGTTTCATTATCCCGACATGTACGCAGACCGGTGCTGCTTCCCATCACTGTTTCCGGAAAAGAATGCTTTAATGCTTCTGCATTCCTGGCTCTCAAGGACATGTTACAGCAAGACGGGGTTGATGTAACAAAGCTTGCCCCATCTACCTCCGTTAAACCCATCCTGAATGAAAGTTTGACTTTTCAGACGCACTTAAGACGCGTGCTCCCCTGTCTCCATAAAGAGGTTTTCTGTGAAAAAATCAGGGTTTCGGGAATTAAAGAGCTGTGGGAACATGGCGACCTGCTCTCTTACGGCTTCTGGGGCACCTTGCTTACAGTTTGTCTAATGTTCTTTTATCCTCCCGCCGCTGGAATTATGGTTATTATTTCACTTTGTGCTTTTGTCTTGATCTTGCTGGGAGTCCCACTGCCTGTCACACGGTTAAAGTTTCGGGATATTGAAAGTTTTCGTGATCTCACCGAGCGAATTGCGGCACTGCAAACAACGGCTTAAATTATTTCCCTTACTCGGGCAAATTTACCACTTGATTCTGTGACTTCAAAATCTGTTGCAGCTCCTCCGTCGGAATTCCTCGCGCCGGTAGATCATGCTTGATCGCTAAATGTGCGGCTACACCCGATGCCTGCCCCAGGGCCATCCAGGTTGGTTCCATGCGGACGGAGGAAAAGGCAACATGCGTTGTGGAGGCCGCCACGGGGACGAGTAAACCATCGACTTTTTGCGGGACCATGATTCGGTAAGGTATTTCATACGGCCGCGTGATGTGATCGAGTAAACCTAGGTACCCTTCCAGCACAATGGTATCGCCCGGTTGTTTTTGTTGACAGGGGAAACTGTCAATCGGAAATTCACCAACGGCGATACTGTCCGGATACCGTCTCGGTTCGCGATTTTCTCCGATGCCAGTGATGTCTTGTTCAACGAGAGTGTACTCACCGATTAATCGGCGGCCTTCGCGGATATAAAGCTGAAACGGAAAGCCGTTGTTATCTGTGAACTCGTCCTTAGGAAAATAATATTCACGGGCGATTTTGCGATGGGCTTCTGGGACTTCGCCATCGTTCTGCAGAAACCAGATCAGTCCGAGAACCCGGTTACGATGTTGTGCACAGATTTCCTGACGCGTTAATTCATCCCCTTCGATATACCCTTGATTTAATTCTGGAAACGGAAATGCTAGCGGACGGGGATTGATGTTCACATCGGTTTTGTTATTCGGAATGTTCGTCACGGAGAGCGCCCGGACTAAAGTGCCGAAATGAGCTGGGTTGTATCCACGGCCCGGTTTGAAATTCTTGGGACCGTCCAGAAGACCCGATTTCAAATCATCGAAATACGCTGTGTAGTGTGACCGGTCATAATTGTCTGGCGGTTCGGTCAGTTGAAATCCATTTTCCGAATCCGTCGTGAGACAAAGTCGATACGTGTATGCTGGTAGGCGTTCGTCTGCTTCCCCTGTCGTGCCGGGGAGAATCTCTTTTGTCTTATAATCGAAATAGATCAGACCTGCATGGGGTTCATTAAATTCATCTCGGCTTTCACGCCCCAGGCGATACTCGGCTCCAGCGGCGGCAATCAAATCTCCCTCATAGGTCGCATCGATAAATACCTGACCTCGGAAATGGAGTTCTGATCTTTGTTTTCGGAAGCCTGTTTCAACGCGAGGTGAAACGGTAATTGAGGTTAGCCGGTTCCCTTCTTTACTCGCTCGGAGAAGTCGATAACCTTTGTAAACCTGAATTTGTTTTTCTGCGGCCAACATCTCTTCAAAGAGAGCCTCCGCCACGGAAGGCTCGTAGTAATAACCATCGTGACTGAGTGGTAGATCCGGGTGGTTTTCCCCATAGAATTCGAGGTAGTGCGCGTGAACTTTTTCGATGAACTCCTTGAAGAGTCCCTGGATCATTTCCCGTTTTTCGATATCGCTTTTTCCGAGGCCGCTTGTCGTCATCCCTCCGACATGGGGCTGGTAGGCAATCAGCGCCACGGAGTTCCCCATCCGGGCAGCGGAGATTGCCGCACTAATCCCTCCTGGGGTGGCGCCGTAGACGACGACATCGGCTTCTTTTTCACTCGGTGAGTTTTGCCCAAACAGATTCGATGAAATTGGAAGAAGACTGACAAGCAAAACAACGAGTGGAACCAGAAAACGAGCCATTTTCTCGGAATCTTTCTGAATGTAGTACCGACGAAATTCAGGAATAGAAGTGAAATCAGGGCTTCATCATAGCAGTCTGCCGGAGCAAATGCGCTCTCAAATCTCCCCCCTACCAAGAGGACGAATCCGTTGAAAATGGAGGATTACCCGACAGGAAATTCCGGTTTTAAGGGGCTCGTTCGCGAAATTTCGTTCTTCTGCAATCGGAACCGCCTCCAGATTTGTCAGAGCGAACCTCCTCCACTAAAATGCGTCAACATAGAAGCCCACACCTGCGAGAGTGGCGGAATTGGCAGACGCGCTGGATTTAGGATCCCTAAGTTGCCTGCCCTCAGTATGCTAGAAGAATGCTATCTCTGGCGAGCTAAGCCAGATTGATCAATGCCATTTCCCTTCAGTGATTGATTATAATCGCTTCGTTGGGACTTTTTAATGGACTATTAACAAACGGGGATAGGGTAGCTCCCGAACGCTGGCAGTCCACCAGTTTCCCCGTTTCTTTTTTCGGACATGCTTGAAGGACAAAGGCAGATGGCAAAACGTGGAACACCTCGCGCAACGTCGCGAGAGTTGCTAAGTGATCTTCGTTCGCTCCCCCCAGTGGGTTCAAGGCCGGCTGATGAGGTCAGGCGAAAGGCAAGAGCGAACGCGGAACGCAGGGAGTCACTACACGAACTTTGGTTCTCTCCAATGACTCAACAGAAGGGCCAGAAAGCGAAGAACGTAGAAGGCACACTCCAACGCATGCGAAGCCTCTCAAAATCGATGGTCGAGCACTGCTGGCAGTTCCCATTATTGGATTACCTTTACTTGGCTGAGAATGATTCATCATTCTCGGTCCCCGCATCAGGTGTTAAGCCGGGACTTTATGCAAAACTTGCAATAGTAACTTTGATCGAGTTGGCAGTTCCGGTGCTGAAGTCGGACGCGGCTGAGGTGTTCAAGCAACTGAGCATAGACGAACGCCAAAGCGTAGACGTTCATATTCGGTTGTGGATGACTGAAGTATGGAACGAGTACAGCCCCGGAGACATGCCTTTCTCACCTCTGCGTTTGTCGCTGACCAAGGTAGGAGATATTGCACGCGTGGCAGGGGTTCCATCTGTTTCCGACTTCGCCAACAATGAAACGAAGTACCACGAGAGGCGAGATAATGCGGGGCGAGTCCAGAAGAGGTATAGGGACCGCGAAAAACAGCGGGCCGTCCTTGATGCGGTCTGGAATGCCATCTGCAACGATCCGACTCTGATTTTCCCTGAACATCGGGAGCACGCGACCTAGTTTCCACGAAAAATAATATCGCCCCGATTGAGGCTCTCACCAAAAGAAAAGCGCCATTCTCGGGCGTTCACCAAACAGAATCGAGGCAGAAAGAGTATCCACCAAATAGGAATCGTCAATTAATCACCCTTACCAAAAACAGCCGTAAGCCCATTTTAATCAAGGGCTTGCGGCTTTTCTTATGCGCTCCATAATGGCGGCAGAGTGATGACGGGGTGAGGTAATCCCCAATGTCACACAACTGAAAACCATCATTCAGATTAAGGGAGTTTTCATATGGCGACAGTCAAAAAGCTCGACCCAGTGCAGCCGGACGAGTTGTATCCACTGCAGACATTCATGGAACTGACCGGACTCGGTACGCGAGCACTGCGGACCATGCGGAGAGCCGGTCTTAAAGTCCGACGCGTAGGCGGACGCGGTTTCATCCTCGGTCGCGATTTCATCGAGCATCTGGATGAGATCGGCGAAGCAGACCAGGAGGGCAACTGATGACACGCGCAAAAAAAGAGCCCCAGCCAGCTGCAACTGGCAAGAGCTCTGATGTTCCCAAGGACCACTCTTTTTACGGGAAGGAAACTAATTCAATGGTAGCGACGAAACTTCAAAATGGCAATTCTAATTTACTGATGCTGGCGAGGGTAGTTGGCAAGATCAACCTTAATCGACTGACCGATGTAGCGGTCCAATGGCTCTACGATCTGGCACAGTATCGGGTTGCGGTTCGATTGGCTGAAAGCGATCCGGAGGAGATTCTAAATACTGCCGAATTGAGGGAGGCAGAGATCGAATCTCGTCGCTCTCTGTTAGGGGAGTTGAATGCCCTAATACTCGATCAGTTGCAGACCGAACGTCGCAATGCGGAAAGGGTAGTTACTCGCAGAACGGCATTGCATCGCGAACGGATTACCAGACGGGCCATCGGCAAAGCTCAAGCGGAATCCCAGCGGGCAGTCGATGAGGCGAAACACAACCTCGACCGAGTGCATGTATTCACAAGCATATTCACGCCGCGGGATGGTGATGAGCCACAACCGAAGCGAACCGACAACGGGGAACGCCAGGAATTCATTGAACTTCTGCGGGAGTTTCAGGAAAGGACTCGACGCAAGTATGATTACCTCGAACGCTGCAATGATCTGGATGACCAATGGGCCCAGTACGAGACAGAAGAAAAACAATCGTGGTATAAAATCCGCGAAATACTGTTGAATCAATCGATTGATGATCTGCTCGGGTTCCACTTCAATGACGAAGGGGAAGCAGCATGACGGAACAACATCAGCAGGAGGCGGACTGTTCGGGAACGCTCGCAGCGGCTGCGGTTGAGTATGCGGAGTTGGGATATTCTGTTTTCCCCTGTAAGCCAGGTGGAAAGACACCAGCGACAGCAACCGGATTTAAGGAGGCGACCACCGACGTTGAGCAAGTGCGGCAATGGTGGTCCCGGAATCCTTACTACAACATCGGGATTGCAACCGGAGCTCTATTCGTGCTCGATTTCGATGCGGGTAACAACTGGCTTCAGGATGATCCTGATCGACTCGCAGAACTGGCGAACGGATGCCCTATCTCATTGACGGCGAACGCGGGGCGGCATTACTTCTACCGAGAGCCCGAGGGGCATCAGTGGGGAATCTCCGCAGGGAAGCTCGATCAGCAGGTCGATACGCGGGGGCATGGTGGTTACGTTGTCGTGCCTCCTTCACGACTGGCAACGGAAACCGGGTTCCTATATTACAACTGGTCACCAGAATTCGAGCTGACAGCCTCGGTCGATGAATTATCAAAGCCTCCTGAATGGCTGGTGGTTCAACTGGATGAACTGGAAGCCACAAAGGGGCACCAGCCGAAAAAGAATGCGGCTAAGGTGACCGAGGGACTGGAAGCGATTCCGAACGGACAACGGAACGCCACGTTGACCAGTCACGCAGGAGCCCTTCGCAACCTTGGCTGGGACTCAGAGGAAATCCTCGGGGGCTTGCGAGCGGTTAACGCCAGTCGGTGCAAGCCACCCCTGGATGATAGCGAACTGAATTCAATTGCCCGGTCGATTGCACGTTACGAACCGGGGGATTTTATGCGGATTGGTCCGGGAGGTGGTTTGCTTTTCTCAGCACCTGATCCGGATGACACGGGGAAAATCAGTGACGAATGCCACCTCGACCCGGGATTGATTCCCGAGGAACTGCTGAACGTTCCAGGATTCATTAAGGACGTGATGACATTCAGCATAACAACAGCCCCCTACCCGAATGAGGTTCTATCGTTCTGCGGGGCAATGGCTCTGATGTCGTTCCTCTGCGGTCGCAAAGTAAAAACCGAGGGAGGTATGCGGGGCAATATCTATATCCTCGGGCTGGCACCCTCGGGAGCCGGGAAGGATCACCCACGGAAAGTTAATTCAGTCATTCTGGATCAGGTTGGGTTTTCGGATGCGGTGGGAGATCAGATTGCCAGTGCGGAAGGACTGGAGGATGCAATGCAGTCGAATCCCTCCTTTCTACTTCAGACCGATGAAATCGACACGATGCTGCAATCGATCAGTAAGTCCAAAGATGCCCGACACGAAAACATCATGAACATTCTTTTGCGATTGTTTTCGAGCTCAGACAGTGCCTATCGAATGCGACGAAAGGCGGGAAATGATAACCCACTGGTGATCTATAACCCAAACCTGGTGATCCTCGGGACAGCCATACCCACGTTCTACTATTCCGCTCTATCAGAAAGGATGCTGACGAATGGGTTCTTTTCCCGGACGATGGCGCTTGAGGGATACCCACGCTCCCCGAGGAACTATGCGTCCGGATTCGATGAAATTCCGGAATGCATCCTGGAAGTGGCGAGGTGGTGGGCTGAGTTTAATCCAGGTGGGGGCAATCTTGATCAGGTTTTCGCGACTCAACAGAAGGTTTATTTCTCGCACGAAGCCAGAAAACGGTTGAAGACGTTTACAGAGCGATCTGAGGCTGAATATCGAAAGCATGAAATTCGACAGGATCCGGTCGGGACGGCTCTATTTGCCCGAGTCGATGCGACAGTCGAAAAGCTGGCTTTGCTTTATGCCTGTTCTGAGAACCATGAACGGCCAGAGATTAGCGAGCAGGCGGTCGAATGGGCGGCAAAGGTAGTCGATTATCTGGTGCAACGTATGCTGTGGATGGTTCAGCAGCACGTATCAGAGAACGCATTCGATGCTGACCGGAAAAAGGTACTCGCCAAGATCAAAGCTAAGGGAGGCCCGGGGGCGCCCTTCAAGCTCAAGTCTGGTGAATTATTGGAATCCCTGAATGGATTCGACAAGGATCGATTACACAAGGTGATCGAAACCATGGTGCATCGTGGTGAGGTGACCATGTACCAGGGAGAGAGCTCGGGAGGACGGCCACCTACATTTATCGAGCTGACCAAGCTCGGAGAGGCAAAGGTGTGAACCACCAGTAAAGGTCAGGAAAGTCAGGAAAGTCTAAAGGAAGAGAGTAATAATA
>JAGQQC010000208.1 GCA_020426395.1 Planctomycetaceae bacterium | reverse complement strand
CCTGGACCCCGGAACTGGAGGCTCTTGCGAATTCGATCAATGCCGCCGGCCTCCCTGTCCCTCATCGAGAGTTTCCTACGCTCCGCGACCCAGCGCTTTGGCAGAAACCGTGGAATCAGCTTTCGGGGCTGGCAGAAAAACCTGTTGAAGAACAGCCTGATGAAGAAAAACCAAAACAGCAGGAACCGGCCAATTCCACAGTGAGTCGTACCCAACAGCAAGACGCCGTTCAAAAAGCGAAAAACGCGGCAGAAGCGTTATTAAAAAAGTTAACTCCGTGAAGTATCCATGGTTAAGCGGACGCCCCACTGTGCGGTGGTGGGCCTCCATGAATTAAACACTCAGAAAATAGCCTATTTTACCTGACTGATAATCAGCGATTACGAGGAGAAGTTATTACTACAGGCCGCCGAAGAAAGGCCCTCATTTTTCGATAGAATCTGCCGATGCTTCCCCCTGTGGGGAGCAGCCTGTTATCGAATTATGTAGAGGATTTTCTGTCATGACACGGATGGCCGGAATAGTTTGCGCCGTTTGCCTGGTTAACTTGATTGCGATAAGCTCCGCCAGCGAAATAGTAGAAGAACTCAGTGAATCGCTGTATGAGATTTCTGATCCCTCGTTTCTGAACAACTCGGCTTCAGACTGGCCATCCAGTTTTAGCTCTCATGGTTCCGACCATGACATTAAAGAGGGCCGTCCCGACTCACACGCCCCGGCAGGATTGATGGGCGATCATGTCCACCACAAAGGGGGCATGATGTTCGAGTATAAGTTCATGAATATGTACATGGACGGCAATCGTTTTGGTTCCGATAGCGTGAGTGATGTCGCAGCGCTCGATGTCACCGGCATCCCGTTCATGGCGACTCCCACGCGAATGAATATGGACATGCACATGATCCATATGATGTACGGAATGACGGATGATATTACGTTGTACGTCATGCCGATGTGGACCGAGCTTACGATGGATCACCTGCGGCGAAACGGGACGACCTTTCGTGTGCATACCGATGGTTTCGATGATACCAACCTAGGGGCATTGATTCGGTTGTACGAAGGGGAAACCGATGAAATCGCCTTTAACCTGGGTTGTTCTGTTCCAACCGGCTCCATCAATAACACGACAACTCGCTCCAGCCCGGTAGGTGCGGAGACGATTGTTCCTTACCCGATGCGCATCGGAAGCGGTACCTTCAATGCGCGTCCTGGAATTACTTATAAAAAGTACTGGGATTCAAGCAGTACGGGAGTCCAGTTTCAAACGGATCTCCCCATTGATCACAACTATCGAGGTTACGCGGTCAGCAACGAATATCGGTTGAACTGGTGGTATGCTTACCGTCCTGTCGATCCGCTCGCGTTAACGTTTCGAGCGGAATCGCTTTGGAGAGAAAACTATGATGGAACAGATCCTGAACTCAACCCGAACATGATCAGCACTGCTCGTACAGACATGCGCGGGGGTTACTGGTTCAACCTGGGACTGGGGGCAATCTACCAGCTTCCAGACGCCAGCCGTCTCGCCTTCGAAATGGTGATCCCGCTTGCTCAGGAACTGGATGGTGTTCAACTTGAAACCGATTCCATGCTGTTCGCCAGTTGGTCAAAAGCCTTCTAATCGAATTGACGTAGCGACTGCGCAAATACCACAATAGGCTGATTCTCCTCAGAGGGTTCTATTCACAATGCAAAATGAGTCAGCCCGATGTCGTATGCTTTCTTTCTGCGGTATACCTTGCTTGCTGGTATTCTATTGCTCGTGCTGGTCAATGGGGGCGTGATCGCCTTTGTCGAGGTAGAGAGCGAACGTGGTCACTTTCAGGTTGATCCGGCCGATGATGTTCGCATGCTGGAGAACGGTGAAGAGGTCCCCTATGCCGGTCCTCCTTTATTGATCCCCTGGCGGAATAGCGGAACCTTGGTCTATTCCTACGTGATCATTATTAACTTTGTGCTCTCGATGATCCTGTTCATCATTTATGATTTGATGAAACCCGTCTGGAAACAGACGATGAAAAAAGAGTCGCCAATAGACCGTGAATCGTTCGGGAAAATGTAGCCAGAGCGAAAATGCGTGGAAGTCGGAACCTTTGAGCTCCGTTGGATTTCATTTTGAACTTGTTAACCCGAATTTCTGGCGGTGATTATTGAGATGTTGCAATATTAGCTTACAATATGTTGTGCAAATTCAGCTTTCGAGAACTTAGTGAGTTAGAAGAGGGTTAATCATGGCTGGTATCCTGTTGATTTTGGCGATTGTTTGTTTTATTGGTTGCGCCGTTTCCGAGTTGGTGATTGTCGTGCGCGCTTTTCAAGAAAGCGTTTTATGGGGATTGGCGGTGCTTTTCATTCCATTCGCGATTATCGTCTTCCTGGTCAAGTTTTGGGATCGATGCAAACAGCCCTTTTTATATGGTTTAGGAGCTTGGGCTTTGGGAGTGGTCTTTATTCTGCTCGGTTCAGCTTTAAACCCGCAATAATAACCTTTACTCACCCCAACGTTTCGACCGCCATTTGCACCGGGCCGCCTGTGACGTGTACTTGATTCTCATGGTCGATATACACATTCACCTCGCTCCGAATGCCGAACTCCGGTAGATAGATCCCGGGTTCGATGGAGAAGCAGGTGCCGGGAAGCAGATGGCGTTCTTCATGGGTTTCGAGGTCGTCCATGTTGGCGCCGTTTCCATGGGTTTCCTGTCCAATACTGTGACCGGTTCGATGGATGAAGTATTCCCCATAACCCGCATCATTAATCACGTCTCGTGCCCAGCGATCCACTTGCCAACCCTGGACTGGATTGCCGGTAGCGAAATGAGCCTTGATCTCATTGATCGCTTTATCCCGCGCCGCGGCGACCACATTGAACACATCGGTAAACTGCTGGGGGCAGGATGGTCCGACGTACGCCACACGCGTCAAATCGCTATAAACTCCATGAGGTTTATCCATTTTGGCCCACAAGTCGATCAGCACAAAGTCATTCCGACCGATTAAGGTCTGCTTCCCCATTCCGGTTTCGTAATGAGGGTTCCCGCTGTTTTCATTCACGGCGACGATGGGAGGGTGATAGGTCGTCAGACCATTTTTTGCAAAGTGCTCCATGATCAGATCGCAGACGGCTTGCTCTTCAACCTGGATTCCCGATTGGGCTGCGCTACGAATAAAATCCCAGGCGAGATCGAAGGCTGCGGTCGTCTGTTTTTCTGCTTCCAAGTGCAGTTGCCATTCCTCGGCACTCCAACTCGCTTCAAATAATTGAATCAGGTCGCCTGAAGAAAAGACATCAATTCCAAATTTGCGCACGAGTTCGATTGTTCCTGCATCTACGCGGGAGATGTAAGGATTCGACGCACGCGGCGCGTATTCCATCGCGACCTGTCGTATCGCACTTAACATGGATTCCAGGTGCGATTCCAGTTCCTGCCACGCGAGATACACCCGTTTCTCACCGGGTAAGTGATCAAGGACTCCTTGTTCAATCCGATGGACTAGTTTAACCGGTTCCCCCTGTTGAGGAATGTAATAGAAAAATCGCCGCGAGCTGACTTCCGTTTCAGACAGATTAAGTACTCGCCGAGCGAGCACGTTACTGCCACGAAAATCGTACAGGAGCCATCCAGGCACAGACTGATCGGCAAGAGCCGTTTGTATTTGAGAAAGGTCGAACATCATTTCTTCCTGTCGAGACAGAGGGGGCACTCATTGCTGAATAGGATGACTTCTTAATGTATAAAACTTTCAGCCATAAAATAACGAGCGACCCCTGAGGGAATCGCTCGTGTGCGTTGATTCAACTTCTCTTAATTATGTTCCAGGTGGAGGAGGGGGTGGCGGGGCCTGATTACTGAAGTAGGCTGCCAGAGCGGGGACTTCGCCTGCCGGAGCCCACCCTTCCATGCCGGCTGTCCAGACATGGGCCGACTTCTCCAGGTTCCCCGATTGGATTGCGCCGGCCAGTTTGTCGAAGGGAACCGGACCTTGCTGTTTTCCATTAGCATAAATGTGCCACTGCACAATGGGGGGAGGGGGAGGAGGTGCCGCACCAAATGCGCCTCCGCCAATTCCAGGTTGCTGAACCATTTTGTTCGCCATCGCGAAGCCCATCCCGAGCCCCATACCTTCCGCAGCGCCCCCACCGGAAGGGTTCTCGGCGGCAGCCGTCATCGCTTTGCCCATCTGGTATTGTTGGAACGTGTTCATATCACCAATGACCCCCATGCTGGAACGGGTATCGAGTGCTTTCTCGACTTCTTCCGGCAAGGAGATATTCACGATAATCAGTTGCGGAATATCCAGACCGTATTCATCGTCGATTTGTTCAGCCACATGTTTTCGTAGTGACTCGGATAGACCCCGGTAGTTGGAAGCCAGGTCGAGGGCGGCAATCTGTTCTTTCCCGAGCAGATCAGCCATGGAGGAGACAATCATCGCCCGCATGAGCTCGGTGATTTCGTCTGTCTCTAATTCCTGATCGGTGCCGACCAGTTCCTGAAGCAATGCTTTGGGGTCCGTTGCCTTCAGGGCATAGGTTCCAAAGGCTCGCAGGCGGATCGGTCCGAAATCGGGATCACGCAGCATGATTGGGTTGGGGGTACCCCATTTGAGATCCGTGACCTGGCGAGTACTGACGAAATAAACTTCCGAGCGGAACGGGCTGTTGAAGCCGTATTTCCAACCTTGCAGCGTGCTCAAAATCGGCAGGTTGTCCGCGGTCAGCGTGTAACTTCCTGGTTCAAAGACATCGGCGATTTGTCCCCGGTGGACGAAAACAGCCATTTGACCTGGGCGAACGATCAGTTGGGCCCCGTTTTTGATTTCGTTGTGGTAACGGGGAAAACGCCAGACGAGCGTATGCCGCGAATCGTCCAGCCATTCAATAATGTCAATCAGTTCATTGGAGAGCTTTTCAAACAAACCCATCGGGCAGGCTCCTTTGGCGGCTGGTATTGGAGAGTGAGGGAATCGAGGCGAAGCCTCTGTCAGAAGGAGAACAGGCTTTGAGTCGAAACAGATCACGAAAATTTGCAATTTTTATCGAGGATAACCTCTTTGGAGCCAGACAGATAGTGAAAAATGGGATCCCCCGGGACGGGAAGGGGAATCGAATGTTCCTGTTTGGCCGAAATCTGGTTCAGGATCCCCCGAAATCACGATTCAGAGGCGAATCGGCGCTCGAAAATCGTTCCATTCTCTTCTAAAATGAACCTCGAAGCCGGAACTGCCTCTTTGCTATAATGAACCGTGTGGCTGCAACGTGTCAAATTTCTCAACGTTCGGTTAAACGGCCTCTAATATTTGTAAGGCACTTGGAGTTCGCCCTCTGCCAGGTAAACTGGCGTGTGCGGAATTTGGTGGTAACTGCCTGTTCAGTCTGCCGGCCCGCTCCCTCATCCCAACAGTGATGTTCTCTCGAGTTTTCACGGGATGATTTCCTAAATCATTAATCACCGTTTTCGATTTCCGCTGACGTTTTCTTCAGCAGGAAACGATTCGATTGCATTAAATTCAGATCGATCCGTATTTGCGAGGATAGTTAAGTGGCATCAGTCAAACCAGAAACGAAATCCGAAACCATTAATGGTGCCGAAGTCCTGGTCGAAGCGCTCAAGCATCAGGGGGTGAAGCTGGTCTTCGCGTATCCAGGTGGAGCGAGCATGCCCTTGCATCAGGCGTTGCGTAAAGCGCGTGACGAAATTCGGACCATCCTTCCCCGTCATGAACAGGGAGGAGGCTTCGCCGCTCAGGGTGTTTCTCGAACCAGTGACGACGTAGGCGTCTGCATGGCGACCAGTGGTCCCGGTGCCACTAACCTGGTGACCACGTTGGCTGATGCCAAACTGGACAGTGTTCCGATGGTCGCGATCACCGGACAGGTTCCCCAGGCTGTGATCGGATCGGATGCGTTCCAGGAAACTCCGATTGTTGAAGTCAGTCGGGCGATCACCAAACATCATTTTATGATCACCAAGATCGAAGATGTTGCTCGTATCGTCAAAGAAGCGTTTCACATTGCGAAAACAGGTCGTCCCGGTCCGGTGTTGATCGATGTGCCCAAAGACGTGCAGCTTTCGACTCTGGAAGGAGAGATCGATTACGATCCTCCTATGTACCTTCCCGGGTATCGGCCCGAGTTACGTAAAACGGCCCCCGAACAATTGAAACAGGTGCTTGCCGCCGTGAAACGGTCTCGCAAGCCGATCCTGTATGTTGGAGGTGGTTGTGTTTCTTCAGGCGCTTCGGAAGAACTGACGAAGTTTGCCCTTAAAACCAAAATCCCGGTGACCATGACCGTGATGGGTCTCGGTGTTTTTCCAGGTGACCACGAACAAAGCCTCGATATGCTCGGAATGCACGGCGCCGCTTATGCGAACTATGCCATCAACGAAGCCGATCTGCTGCTTGCGTTCGGTGTGCGGTTTGATGACCGGGTGACCGGCAAGCTGGAAGAGTTCGCCAAGCATGGCAAAATCGTGCATGTCGATATCGACCCCTCCGAGTTGAACAAAAACAAAGAAGCTCACATTCCGATCATTGCCGATGTGAAAGAAGTCCTGCAGGGACTCAACGCGATGTTCACTGATGACGATCTTCCGCAGATCGACGAGTGGATTGCTCAAACTAAGAAATGGAAAGAGCAGTATCCTTATAAGTATGACGATCTGGGGGATGTGATCATTCAACAGTACGCGATTGAAGAGCTGTGCCGACAGACGATAGACTGCAATCCCTACGTGGCTGTCGGTGTCGGTCAGCATCAAATGTGGGCGGCCCAGTTTTACAAATTCCGTACACCGAACCACTGGCTTAGCAGTTCGGGACTCGGCACGATGGGCTTCGGCTTACCTGCCGCAATGGGGGTTCAGGCAGCTCATCCCGGCGCATTAGTGTTCGACATCGATGGAGATGGTTCCTTCCAGATGAATATCCAGGAACTGGCTACATTGAAATGCGAACAACTGCCCGTGAAAGTTCTGCTTCTCAATAACCAGCACCTCGGAATGGTGGTGCAGTGGGAAGACCGCTTCATGGAAGGTCGCCGCGCCCATACTTACCTTGGCCCGGTCGACAAACCGGAATGGTTGGGAGATGGTGACGGCAGTCACTACGAAGAAACGTATCCGAACTTCGTCCAAATCGCCAACGGGTATGGCATTCAGGCGAAACAGGTTCGGAGCAAGAAAGAATTTCCGGCTGCCCTCAAAGAGATGATCGAGAGCGAAGGCCCCTATGTCCTCGACGTCATCTGCTCCTACCAGGAACACGTTCTCCCCATGATCCCCAGCGGCGGCACCGTCAAAGACATGATCCTCGACTGAGGCGTCCGCCTCGTTGGGGCGGCTTGTTTACGTCGGTCGTGCTTCACACGTGGTGTTGCGCCGCCAGTGCGCATGGGGTGTTCGCAATTAAATTAAGTGGGTAGCCCAGACAATCTCACAGAGTTGTCTGGGTCGCGCAGCGACACGCGGGCTGTGATTAAAGATTCTATAAGAATTGCTCCCTGCAACCATTTCGGCGGATGAGTATTCATCGCCGGGTGCCACGGCTAGGCTCGCTAGCCGTGCCTCTATGTGGACGAATTTAGGTTGATGTCCGACGGGTAATCTTTAACTTTCGTACAGAGGTCTTCTACTGAAGTTGTCTATTTTGTAAACAGAGTGTGTCCCATTGCAAAACTTACTTCGTTCAATCCCACAATGGCACGGCTAGCGAGCCTAGCCGTGGCACCCGAAACCTCGCCTTCCTGAAAATTAGCGGTAGACAGATCACTACGAACTGGGTCACCCTTGCACTCATCCAATCATCGATTGCACCGTGTCCTTGAAGATCACTTCAAACATCAACCAGGCCATGAAGAGGGTCAGGAGCAGGTTGATGGATTGACCGATGATGTAGAGCACCAGCGGTTTGCCTCCTTCGATCGATT
>JAGQQC010000207.1 GCA_020426395.1 Planctomycetaceae bacterium | reverse complement strand
TTAATCTTCGCACAGGAGGTTGGAGCGGAAGCTGACAAAGCGGCTGATCAAGCCCCACCCAATCCGGTGTATCAGATGCTGCCGATTGTGGCTCTTATTGCCTTGTTCTATTTCATTATGATTCGGCCGCAACGGGCTGAACAGAAGAAACATCAGGAACTGGTCAGTCAGCTCAAGAAGAATGATCAAGTGCAGACTATCGGCGGGATTATTGGGATCGTAACTCATCTCACCGACGATACTGTGACCATCAAAGTGGATGACAACACGAAAATCAAGATGCGGAGAAGCAGCATTCAAACGGTAATCAATGGCACTTCTGAAGAGAGTTAATCTGGCAGGATTGGATTACTATCTCGATTGTTGCCAAGTTCTTTTCTGTTTTCACCTCTAAGTTTACAACCTGAATAAGGGCTCACATCAGGAATCTGGCTGGAACTGATTCCAAGCCGGGTTTTCAAGAACCTTCTCAAGATGGAAGATGACCGGCCCTTAATTAACGAGTAATGGATTTCTCACCGTACGACAGGAATTCTCTAACATGACCCCAGGAATTAAGATTCTGTTCGTCATTTTGCTGTTCGTGGCCCCATTTGTTTTGGGAGCCCTCATTGCAAACGGACTCAAACTCAAGGCATATGCCAGTCGCATCAGCCTTATTCTGTTTACCCTTTCTCTTGGCTTGTCTCCATTCCTATGGCAAATCGCCAATGGAGGGAGCATCCAGGATGAATTCCGGTTGGGGATTGACCTGGCCGGGGGAACCAACCTGGTTTACCAGGTTGATCGGGATAAAGCGAAAGCCGCGGATAAAGAAATTTCTGCAAATGCGATGGATAGCCTGGTGACTTCCATCAACAAGCGGTTGAATCCCAGTGGTACCGAACAGGTCACCGTTCGTCAGGTGGGAGCCGACCGGGTTGAAGTCATTATTCCCGGTGCAGATCCGGAAGTCGTTGCCGCCCAGAAACGAGCGATGACTCGTCTCGGTTCTTTGGAATTCGCCATCGTTGCGGAACCAGCCCGGCATGCAAATATTATCTCTCGGGCAGAAGCAGAAACGGGAAACGATATTCGTGAAGAAGGCAAGTTGATTGCCGGATGGCGAAAAGTTGCTCTGAAAAGTGATTCCAAAACGGAAGAAAAGGATGTCGCCACGCAAGGGCTGCCCTCTCGAGTGGCAAAAGATGGACGAACAGAAGTTTTACTGGTCTTCGAAGATGAAAAAGAACGGGTCACGGGGCAGTATTTGAAAAATGCCGGTTTCTCGCGGGATCAACAAGGGGGCCCTGCTGTTTCGTTTCGTTTCAATGATCGCGGTGCAAAACTGTTCGGTGATTTAACAACTAAATACCGTCCGATTGAAGGACGCCCCGAATCCCATCTCGCCGTTTTATTGGATGGTTTCGTTCACTCCGCCCCCGCGATTAGAGAACCCATTACCGGCGGTAATGGAGAAATCACCGGTTCATTCACTATCGATGAAGTTAATGAACTCGTTGGTGTGCTGAATGCGGGAGCCTTGGAAATTCCACTCGACCAGACACCGGTGAGCGAATTCACCATCAGTCCGCTTCTGGGGACCGACGTTCAGGAAAAAGGGAAAAACGCCCTCATTTGGGCCTCGATCGCCGTGGTCGTCTTTATGGCGATTTATTACCTCGTGGCGGGATTGATTGCCGACCTCTGTTTACTTCTCAACCTGGTGCTCGTGCTGGGAACGATGGCCTTTATCAATGCCACATTTACCCTGCCAGGACTGGCTGGTCTCGTGTTGACGATCGGTATGGCTGTCGATGCGAACGTGCTGATCTTCGAACGTATCCGCGAAGAACGTCAGAAAGGCTCAAGTTTGCGAATGGCGATCCACAATGGTTTTGATCGTGCATTTACGACCATTGTCGATGCGAACGTGACGACCTTGTTGACGGCTGTGTTCCTCTACCTGATTGGAACTGACCAGATCAAGGGGTTTGCGGTTACCCTGTTTATCGGGATCGTGATGAGTATGTTTACCGCTCTCTATGCAGGGCGTGCGATCTTTGAGATCTGTGAACAGAAACGATGGATTAAAGAATTGAAGATGGCACAGCTCGTAAAAGCGTCCAACCTCAATTTTATTTCCTATCAGAAGATTTGCATCGGGCTGTCGATAGCTCTGATTGTGGGGGGACTCGTCGCGTTTACTTCCCGTGGGGACGAAAACCTCGACATCGATTTCACCGGGGGAACCATGGTCAGTTTCGAATTTGCTGAAAATGCCGAGCCCGATGGCGATGCCTCTGAATTTTCGGCAGATTACATCAAAAACAAACTGGCGGAAACGGACTTAGGCTCTTCCCTAACCGTGGATAAACTGACCTTGCAAAACGCAGCGGGAGAGATTCTGGAAGGAAAATACTTCCGTCTGCGAACCAAAGAGACAGATACGGAGAAAGTTTATCAAATCGTTCGCGATGCCTTTGGAGACGATTTGAAGAAAGTGACAATGGAATTCACCGAGCCGCAACCAATCGAAGCAGGTTCAGCAGGGATTGCCGGAGAAGAGTTCGTTGGTGGATCTCGTTCAACAATTACTTTTTCCAGCGAGCTTTCTCCTGCGGCTGCAGTGGATGGTTTAATGCTGGCTCTGTCTGATATTAAATCGGAGGGTGACGAAGGAACTTCTAAATACGAAGAACCCGAAAGCCTGATTGCAGTGCAAGGTACAGCCGGTGTCGGAATGGATGCTGCCGAAGGGGCTGTCGAACGGTTCTCCGCAGTCGAACTGAGCGTTGCTCCGGCGATCGCTGCGGCGGATTTCAACACGGCACTTAATTCGATGCAGCAGAGAATGGCGACTTCGCCCACTTTTGAGGAAGTCAACAGCTTTGGTTCTGCGGTTGCTTCGGAAATGCAGCAGCTTGCGATTGTCGCTATCCTGGCAAGTTTGGCGGCCATTGTGATTTACATCTGGTTCCGCTTCCAGCATTTGACCTTCGGCCTCGCCGCGGTTGTCGCTCTTGTGCATGACGTCTTTGTGGTGTTAGGAGCGGTGGCGATTGCGGCACTTTTGAGTGGAGGTGCAATCGGTGAGATTCTTCAGTTTGATGATTTCAGGATCAACCTACCGATGATCGCTGCATTCTTGACGGTTATTGGTTATTCACTCAACGACACGATTGTGGTCTTTGACCGTATCCGTGAAGTGCGGGGTAAAAACCCGAGCATTACCAAAGACATTATCAATACGAGCTTAAATCAAACCTTGTCCCGTACCTTACTTACCTCGTTGACCACTTTCATCGTGGTGGTGATTTTGTATACATGGGGTGGTGAAGGAATTCACGGGTTTGCCTTCTGCCTCTTGGTGGGGATCATCGCCGGTACATATAGCTCGATTTATATTGCCAGCCCAATTTTGCTCTGGCTCTTGAATCGCAAAAAAGCAGGCGCGACGACCTGAAATTGAATGATTCATCAAATCGTTTATCAAAAGAGACCCGCTTCGGCTGGTCTCTTTTTTTGCGCCTCTTAGAGAAAAAGAGAAGTTCGCGCGCGAATTAACCGGAGCAAATTTGCGGGTTTGGAAAGCCTTGAGAAGATTTACCTATTGGCATGTTTGGTGAACCTAGGGATGAACCACCGCCAGTTTTTAAGGACGATTAGCCACTTTTGCTGTAACAGATACAATCGATAAACGTCCTGCAATCACTGTCCGATATATGAAATGCCTATTTCGGTAACGCAATGGATGGCGTTCAAGAAAGCAATTTTGCAGAGAGGGACAGGGACCGTCGCTCTCTGGCGACATGCACAGCCACTTGCGGAACCAACTCTCTCTTCTCACGGTTCACCCTATCTGATTTGTAGATCTCGTTTGAGAGAAGTCGCCTCATTTTCACGTCCATGAACGTGTTTACCAAGCGATTACTTCTCTTTGGCGTTGCGTTAGGATAGCAAGCAAGATGGCCATCAAATCGATGATTGTCCGACAAATTGTTCTGTTTTCGGTCGTTTCTGTATTCGTATTCACCGGTGCCGTGTTCGCACAGGGTGTCGTTCCCGGGCAGGGAACGGTCGTGCCGAATATCGGTGACGATTTTGAAGACGAAAGTTGGTCCTATACCTATAACTTTCCGAAAAGCAGTTCAAATATCGATGAGCAAGTTCGTCGGCCGAATGCCTTTTCTTCTAACCGCCGCATTCTGGAAAGCGACTATCGGGGAACTCCCGACGTGGTAAAGCGAGTCGCCACTCCGGAAGGGGGATTGGCAGGGAGCAAAGGGGCTCTGATGATGCAGACGCGTATCGCCGGTATTCCTGGTCGAATCAGTATGGAAATGCAACAGGACGACTTAGTGATTAACCCCCGTGGAGTTCCGGGAAATGCACTGTGGCTAGCCAAATATCCAAGCTTCGTTGTCCGTGTTTACGTTCCCCCCTTCGATGAATTCGAAGATCGAACCGGTTCGACCTTTGGTGTCCGGGCTGACTGCCACACTCTCGTGGATGATAAAAAAGCCTTCGGTTTCGGGCTGTTTAAGCGAAAAAGCAGTAAGAAGATGGAGCCTTACTGGCCCGGTTTCTTCATTCAATTCAACAGCAAAACAGATGGCCGGAATAAAGAAGACTCGGCCCATATCCTGATTCGTTGTGATCAGAATGGACGGGAAGTCGCCGGTCCGAAAATCACGGGGCCTGGTTGGTGGACCTTCGGGATGTCTTTCACCCCGGATGGTATGGTGCACTACTATGCTCACGAGGGAATTTCTGATTTGACTGCTGCCGATCACCTCTACTCCTCTTATCCGTACGGATATAAGTGCGAAGGATTCCATTCCTGTTTCTTCAATATCACGACTTTTGATGACGGTAAAACCTGGTCGACCCCCTGGGTAATCGACGACCCGACCTTCTACTACGCCTCCGGCCCAGCCCAAATGGCAACCGGCCGCCGTTCAAATACTGTTCGCTGATAGCGGTATAAAAAATCGACGTAGAGCAATCATTCCCTGTAAAACCACGGAGGGACTTCCCTACCTCCGTGGTTTTTTTATTTATGGATCTGATTGGCTTTGTGATTTTGCTTGTTGTGATTCCAGCAAACAGCGGATTTGAAGCAATTCCTCTTTTAGATCTGCTAACTCCTGATCAGCCTCTTCTAATGTTCCTGAGGTAAACCAGGATGCGATCGCTCCTGCAATGACTCCAAACAATCCGACACCAATAATCATTAAGACAGAAGCAAGCAGTCTACCTTCAGTCGTTACAGGAAAACGATCCCCATACCCCACTGTTGTGATGGTGACTATTGACCACCACATGGCATCTTCAGCGGATTTAATATTTGATTCTGGAGCATCTTCTACGTGAAGAATGGCTATGCTGGAAAAAACAACCATCAGGATTGCAAGCAAAGTTGCTGAGAGAAAAACTCCTTCAGCGCGGTGGTGAATCAAATGATTTGCAATCGTTTTGGTTGCGCGAATGGCTCTCAGTAGTCTTAATATTCTCAATAATCGAGCAAGTCGACCAATTCGAACAAAATCCATTGGAAGACTTGATATCAGGTCAATCCAGCCCCAAGTGAAAAAATATTGTTTTCGGTTTTCAGCTCGATAAAGATTGATGAAAAAATCAATCAGGAATATTGCACATATACCTCTGTCAGCATGGTTCAAAATGTGTGCTTCTTCCGAAGTCGGATCCATAAATAGCTGTAGTGATAGCATCACAAGAACGAGTACACAGAGCACGAGCATAAATAGCTGGTAAGTTGTGGCTTTATCTGAAGGATCAGTTTCATTCATTCTTGCTACTCCCGGTCACTCTCTGATAAATACTTACTCGTTAAAGTAAGGTCGAATAACTGGAAATAAATAGTACTGCTGAACTTAGCCAAACTCAAATCAGCGGCAATTAATCCCGCCCTGTCTGGAGTGCAGCAGACGCCGCTCCTGCCACTTTACCTGTGTTCGATGTTTCAAAGAGCTCGTCGCGGTGGGTAATGCGAAAGGTGCGTTTTAGCCAGGCTCCGATGTCGTCAAAGAAGGTGTATAGGACCGGAATGGCGAGCAACGTTAGCAAGAGCGAGAATGTCTGGCCGCCGACGGCGAGTACGGCGATGGAGCGACGTTCTTCTGCGCCCGGTCCAGTTGCAATTAACAAGGGGAGTAAACCGGCAACGAAAGAAATCGTCGTCATTAGAATCGGTCGTAACCGGTCCCGATTGGCTTGCATAATGGCGGTGTGTCGATCCAGTCCTTCGGAGCGTAATACATTCGTATGGTCGACCTGCAAAATAGCGGCTTTCTTTACTACTCCAAACAGCACCAGAATACCTAATGCAGAATAAAGGTTTAAGGTTTCCCCTCCGTAATGCAGGCTGAGCAGACCGAATGGAACGGCGAGTGGCAGCGAAAGCAGAATCACAAAGGGGTGAATCAGATTCTCGTATTGCGCCGCCAGAACGATATACATCAAGATAAATGAAAGAATGAACGTCCAGCCAAAGTCGGCCAGAGTTCGTTCCAGTTCCCGGCCTCCCCCTAATACTTGAATACCGTAACCCGATGGGACACCAATTTCGTCAGCCGCAGCACGCAGGGCGTCGATACGATCAGCCAGTGCATAGCCGCCCGCGATGTTCGCCCGTACGGCCACCATTCGCTGACGGTTTAGACGATCGACCCGGGAAGCCGATTCGTGATGTTCAAAGTGAACCAGGTTATCCATGCGGACAGTCACCGGACGATTCGTGACCACTTCCAGTAAGGATGTTGCTTCCTCCGCATCGTTTCCAGCCCGGACGAATAACTGGGAAATTGAGTCGATGTTATTACGGTCGATCCCAACCAGTCTCAGTTCGACATCATAGGCGTCACTGACCGTTTCGTCCCGATAACGGGAAACCCGGTCATCCCCTCCCACGGCGATACGCAGAGTGTCTGCAATCTCGCGGACATCAATCCCCATCGCTGCGGCTCGGTCACGGTCAATCTGCACGAGCAATTCGGGGTTGTCGATGCGTAAAGTGGTGTAAACATCGACGATTCCCGGGATCTCTTTTGCACGTGCGGCCAGTTTGTCACAGAACTCAAGGAGTTTGCTCATCTCGGGGCCAGTCACGGCGAAATCGATATCAACGGGAGCCCCTTGTCGCAGGGAAGTGAGGTTCCGAACGGAGGCTCGCAGCCCGGGTATTTCGCCCAGTGCTTTGCGGACTTCGGCCATTTTATCCCGTTGAGAAAAATTCCCCTCGAATGCCTCCCCCGGATTCCCGTGGAGCAGCCCGGTCAGAAATCGTTTGAGTGAGAAGGTTCGTTCTTCGCTATCTCGTAATCGAATAAAAAACTCCACCCGGTTTACGGAGCCAAAATTGCGGGTGCCCAAAGAGGTTAATACCGTTTCAATTCCCTCGATTCGTTGCAAGCGAGCTTCGATAATATCGACCACTTCTCGCATGGCAACGAGCGTGACCCCCTCTTTCCCTTCCGCCCGAACTTCGAATTCGGATTCATCTACATTGAGTGGAATATAGTCGCGATTCACCAATTGGGTGAGAGGGATATTGGAAAGCATGACTAGCAAGGAAACAATCAGTACAAGCCACCGCCAGCGCAATGCTTTGGCCAGCATCCATAAATAAGCCACCTCAATCCAATGGTAAAATCCGCGCCGGGAAGCTGGCTCGTCCTTTCCGTTTGAATCAGTCGGCTGTTTTTTCAAAAGTCGACTGCACATCATCGGAGTGAGCGTAAAGCTGACGAAAAGTGACACAAGAATAGCGACCGTCGCGGTCACACCGAACTGATACAACATTCGTCCGGTTACCGAGCTGAGAAAAGCGACAGGTAAAAAGACAATCACCAGTGAAAGAGTCGTTGCCATGACAGCGAGACCAATTTCCTTTGTTCCCTTTATCGCGGCGTCACCGGGAGCCATTTTCTTTTCTTCAATACAATGAAAGATATTCTCCAG
>JAGQQC010000206.1 GCA_020426395.1 Planctomycetaceae bacterium | reverse complement strand
GTCGCCACTTCGTGATGCTGCGCTTCGACATCGACACCGCATTCCATCAATGTCAACATGATCTCCGTGCGCAAATCCTGCAGCGTGTCGGTGGGGGGGATTGGAAAATAACCTTCCTTGTATCGAATCCGGTAACCCGCGTTTGGAACAGTATCCCCTTTACCTCGATTCCATTGACCTTCCACACTATCCACGTGGTAATACGATTCATGTTCGTTTTGGTCGAACCGGACGTTGTCGAAGACAAAGAACTCTGCTTCAGGACCAAAGTTGGCCGTATCGGCCAATCCGGTCGACTGCATATATTTTTCTGCCTTGCGGGCGACGTTCCGCGGATCCTTGTCGTAATCCTCGCGCGTGATCGGATCCTGAATATTACAGAACAGGCACAAAGTCCGGTTCATAAAGGGATCCACAAATGCGGTTCCCGCTTCGGGCACGACCAGCATGTCACTTTCATTAATTGCCTGCCAACCATACATCGAAGAACCATCAAAGCCGAAACCGACTTCAAAGCTTTCTTCGGTTAGCGCTTTGGCAGGAATAGTGAAATGTTTTTGCGTACCGGGAAAATCCATAAAGCGGAGATCAACCGCCTGGATTTCACGCTCGCGGCAGAGTGCGAGAACTTCTTTGGGTGTCATCATTTTCGTATCCACAATCAGCCGAAATCAGCTTCTTCAGTTGCCCATCCTGTTGTGATCAGGTTAGCATGAGACTAGGCCTGTTATCTGGGGTGGGGCAGTCGTAATGCAATTGCTGTACCGAACATCTCAATTCAAGAACACGTTTGCCTAATGAGCTAGCACCTCAAAAGAGGTCTGACCGAACCAACGTTCACAACAACCCTATCTCATTGTGGGCAAGTGTGTTAAGCCAAACCGACCTGAAATAAGGTCTCCCCGCATTTTAGCCAGACCAAGCTGATCTTGTCATTCTAAAATAGTCTAAGAAGACCATTCTGCTTAAATATTGTGCACCGGATCCTCACTGGATGAATCGACGCTTTACTATCCTGACCCACGATTTCCCCTTTCTGCACTGGGATTTACTCGTGGAAAACGACGAGTCGCTGCTCAGTTGGCGTTTGCGGGAGGAGCCCGAAAAGGGGCGGAAAATTGCCTGCGAGCCGTTACCTGACCACCGCCGGCTCTATCTGGACTACGAGGGACCTGTCAGTGGAGACCGGGGAACGGTTCTGCAGTGGACCACCGGAACCTGTGACTTGCAGAGGGAAGGGGAGAGCCTGTATCGCCTGCAAGTGGAAAGTCCGCGTCTGCAAGGGAAGATGATCTTACAGGAGGAAGCAAACGGAGAATGGTTTTGTTATTCCCCCGGGATGGAACCCTCTTCTGATTGAGAAGACCCAGCTTCTGATGGAACGTTCTGTTCTCTAGGAAAAATTTCTGGCAGAGTTTTTTCATCTGTAGAAACAGAACGGCTCCCTTTGAAATGCAAATTTCCTGATTCAATTCGGACTTCATCCAGCTGCCACTGCAATTCAGCCAGGGAGTCGAGCGAGACTGTGATCAAGATTCCATTCTCATTTTCCTCTTCTGTATTCCAGGTAACACCGACGGGTAACGCCTCATGATGTTCGCTTAAAGATTCTTCCAGAAGTTCGTCCCAGGGAAAAGGAAGTAAACCGGTCGTTACCTGTTCGATCCGGATCTGGATTTCGTCTGGCGTGAGCGAAACAATTTTCAAAGGAACCATCACGACCCCTTGAAAGTCATGATGAGTTACTCGAAATGCAAGAATTAATTCGCCTGCTTTGAACTGAACACGCGGGTCCTTAATCTCTGGAGGTAAGTGGACTGCAACTTCATCACGGAACTCCTGAGAAGCAAGCCAACTGTTCGTTTCCAATTCAGAAAGATTGAACTGCCATTCCGGTTTCGTTTCGACTTCTTTTATCAGTTGTGTTTTCTTTTCTTCGACTTTTTTCAGATTCTCCTCGCGGACCGTCACGGGAATATCCACACGACGGGCATACTCCGGAGGTGTCTGTAACGTCAACCAGATCGCGAGACCAACACCGCCTCCCACAAGTAAAAGCAGAATGGCGAACAGAATGAAGACTCGTTTTAACTTCATAAGCGTTCTTGAGACTCCTTCCAACGAATTGAATAGCCGACGCTTTTTGAATTCATCCTGAAACCCGGTTGTGGTTGTTCTACGACCGGCAAAATTTGATTCAAGAGGACCCATCAGAGGGTTTCAGGATCACATCGAGTTACGCTGAACCGCGTTCCTCTCGCTTTCCCTGTTGATAGAGCCGTTCCATTTCCTGTAGGGAAGCCTCCTCCAATGTCCGACCTTCCTCAGCCAGTTGCCGCTCGATGTATTGTACTCGTTGTTCAAATTTCTGATTGCTCTTGCGCAGCGCTTCTTCTGGGTGGATTTTCCAGCGGCGCGCGATATTGGCGATCACGAACAGCACATCTCCCAGCTCTTTTTCGACCCGCTCTCGGCGTGCAGCATCTTCAATCGGCTCATCAGGAATCGGTTCGCTATCGACTCCCGCAACGACGGGGGCGGGTTGGCCATTCGGGAAGAGTTCTTCCTGTAATTCATCCAGTTCCTCGCGAAGCTTGTCGAACAACATCAACCGATCCGGAAAATCATAACCGACCCGCGCCGCTTTCTTGGAAAGCTTCTCAGCCCGGGCCAATTGGGGCAGCGATTTCGCGATACCTTCAAAAATCGATGTTCGTTCCTTCTCACTCGCTTTGGCTGCTTCCCAATGCTGGCGAACTTCGTTCGCTTTCTCGACTTTAACCTCTCCAAACACGTGCGGATGCCGCCGGATCATTTTCTCCGTGATGGATTCGATCACCTGACAGATATCGAAACGCTGTTCATCAGCACCAATCTGCGCATCCAGCATTACTTGCAGCAGAACGTCTCCCAATTCCTCGGTGATATGGGCATCATCACCACTATCGATCGCTTCCAATAATTCATGTGTCTCTTCGAGCGTATACGGTTTGATGGTCTCCAGGGTTTGCTCTCGATCCCATGGACAGCCCTCCGGCGAACGTAGTTGGGCAATCACCTGGCACAGTTTCCAGAAAAGCTCCTTGACCTGTCTCTCTTCGGGAGGAACGCCTTGATGAGCAAACGAATTCGGGACAGACGTCGTCATACTTATTCGATCTTGAATACAACGGGGAAAATGAGGAGGACCAATGAATCTGTCGAACAGGTTTATTTTTAGTTGATGAACCACAAAAGGGAACCATCGCCATTATCCGATTTGGCGAGAAAGCGTACTGCTACAAAAAAACGTGACAGAGGAAGGAATTCTCCCCTGTCACGCTCAAGATATATTTACAAGCAGTTTCAAAACCCTCTGATGGGTAAACAATACTCTGTATTTGCAGTGTCAAGAACAACCACAACCGGGTTTTGAAATGGCCACTAAGGGGAAAGCCAGCCTGCCGAGAGAGTACCTTCGTCCCAGATAAATCGCGCGCGAAGGGAACCCGCTTGGTCTAGCTTCAACCAGTCAATGGATTCAATCCGGGTTGCCACCAGCAAGAACAGGTTTCGCCCGGGCTCGACTTCTTCCCGGATCAATGGGCGTCCACGTAATTCTTCGGGAAGATTCGGGTCAGGGGCGGATTGGAGGGAACCTGGTGGATTGGGCGCTCGGTAAAGGTTCAAGCTCGCCGGGTCGCTATCGGCCCAGAACCGCTCTGCGAGATCGTCTTGATGATGCAAGTAGCTTTGTCCCGTCACCCGGAGTTGAACCCGGTTTTGAGGATGATAAAACAACCAGACTGTGCGAGGATTCTGTCGCAATTGAGACGCTTTGGGAGACCGAATATCGGTGTGGCAGAAAATGGTTCTTGCCTCTGGATCGCATTGTCTCAGTACGACCGTCCTTAATTCGCAGCCTGCATCACTTGTTGTGCCCAGAACTGGAAATCGCCACGGATGTTCTGGCAGGGAAGGGGCGAGCGACAGTTCTTTCCAGAGTTCTGAGAGGATCTGCTCAAGTGAGTCGCTGTTAATCGTCCAGTCCTCTCAAGGGGGCTCAGCCAGTTTCAAAGTTGGGATTTATTCCAGCTCTTCGCGGACACTGTTCAACGATTTGACCAAATCGTTTTTTCGGACTTCCCGGAATTCTTCCGGTACGTCAAAGAAGTTGTATAGTTTCTTTCCAACAGTGATCAATTGTCGTTCAGCCGGTGTGCGAGTTTCTTTCATGGTTAACTTATCGATCTGAACTTCGATCTCGCTCTGGGATTGCTCTTTCAGCGTGTTCCATTGTTCTTCGTCAACGCCGGCCGTGAGTTGCTGATCCATTTCCGCATAGATTTGGTTGAACTCACGATAAACGGAAGGGCCAAGATTTCGTTCCGGCAAGTATTTGAAAATTGCGGCGGCGACGCAGATTGAGAGAATCGTGAGTTTGATCGGGTGCTCCTTTAATTCTCCGAGAGCTGCCCAACGTGATCCTCCCGAATCATCGTCTTTGATATTTTCAGCATACTCGCTGATGCGACTGGCGGCTCGACGAGTGTTCGCATTGGGAGATTCGAATCGACCGGAACCGGAAGAGGGCTGTACGGCGGCAGCTTTATTGCGTCGTGCCCGCTCGATACGACGTGTGTCCTGTTCGGCAGCCGCTTGCTCCGCGATCTGCCCAATTCCGCTCTCCTCGTACAGATTACGTTGGTGGGAGCGATTTGGTTTGCCTTCTACTGAACTAGGACTATTCTGGCTACGCGAACGTCGTCGGCTGGCATGACGCATGGAAGCGCCTGCCTGTTGACCAGCCTGGGGAGGGAAAAGTCCACCAATCGATTTAGCTGGAAGCAGCATTCCAGAAACAGCGTCACGAATCTGGTCATCAGGTGACAATTGGCCACGCTGAGCCAGATCCTTGATCTGCTCGAAGGGGACGGGACCGATCTCCTCGCCATCCCGCTGGTAATACCACTCGTTGATCATTCAAAAAACACTCCACCGCCCTCTTTGTTTTCGACCCAACGAATGAGAAAAGATAATAGTAAAAATGATCAGTTGAGTCGGGAAACATGAATCCTGAATATGGCAAATTCCATCTCTATTAGCAACTAGGATAATGGGGAATCAATTGAATGTTGGTGAAATCCAGTCAGACAACATGCCATATGATCAGTCATTGTACGCGATCTCCTACGAAAATCATTCCGAAAACCGCAAAATCATGAAAGAGGCTGGCATCTTGAGATTCGGTAGTTGCGATTTTTCAGCATCGCTCTTACAATCGAAGGCTGAATTATCAACATTTTCAATGTCAATGGTTCAGTGGTTTTCGTTTGAAGTTCAAAAATTATTTTTTTAACCAAGGATGAAAGAGGCTGCAAAGATCAAATGAAAGCTCAGAAAAAATCACACACTCAACTTGCTCGTCGTGAACGCCAGATTATGGAAGCGATCTACAACTTGAAGGAAGCTTCCGTTTCCGACGTTCTCAAACAACTTCCCGATCCTCCAAGCTATTCAGCGGTCCGCGCGATGATGCGACTACTGGAAGAGAAGGGACACTTGAAACACCGTCAGGTCGGAACAAAATACGTTTACCGCCCAACAGAGACCAAAGAGGCTGTACGAAAATCCGTACTTAAGCATGTCGTGACTTCTCTGTTTGACGACTCTACCGAAAACGCCTTTGCGGCGTTATTGGATATTTCCAGCAGCAACCTCACTAAGGGGGAGTTGAAAAATATCTCTTCAATGGTAGACAGTGCGAAAGCCAAAGCGAAATAACGCGAAGCTTTACTCCAAATCCAAACATAAAAAAACGCGCAACAGATTAGCTCTGCTCGCGCGTTTTTTTATGTCTGAATAAAATTATGCCCTGAGAGAAATGGCTACTGAGTAGAAATTACTTTGGGGCAATCCGTTCGCGATTAGCGAGCGGCCGTGGCAGCCTTGGTTGAATCGTTTTCCGGATTCGTCTGGAGGCCGACTAAAGGCTTAGTATTCGGGGCAACCTTCAGATCACTTGGTGGATATTCCCGCAACCATTCTTTGCCAGAATCGATTAGAGCATCCGGGAACTGACTCCGTGTATGAGTTTCATCCAGCAAAAAGTTGAAGAAAGGATGGATCCGTGCATAAGTCTCTTTGATTTGAGTAGCATGTTGCCCCATTCCTGGGCGGCTCGTTTGTATCAGTAAACCGGCTCCAGCTTGTTTCTCATCCTTATTCTGTGGCTGATAGGCCAGGTAGGCATTTCCGAAGCACATGCCCCAATGGGACATGAATGCGGGAGGAACTTTGGCTCCATCTCCGCCGTACTCTTTAATCAAGGTATTGCGTTTTTCTGCCATGCTGATTGTGAAGTTCAGAATCTCATAGGAGATGAGTTCGAAATTGATTTGCATGGCGGGGGTGTAAGTGATCCGGCCCAGGGCATGGGCGGCTTGACTGCGTACCTGTTCCTTGCGGGTCGGGTCGGACAGCACGAGTGTGAGGGCATGAGCGATAAAAGGAAGCCCCTGGTCATCGACATCAACATTGGTCTTTTCCAGGGTTTTAACCAATTCCCGTTGATACCACCAGCTATTTGCTTTTTCCAATAACTCGTCGATACAAAGAGCAGCGATTTTAACGCGATTGGACTTGGAGAAGTCACCGTACATCAGCCCTTTATTAACTGATCTCAGGCAGCAGATCTTAACTGCTTCGGGCTGATCTTGTGAAGCAATCGTTTTGAGTGCCAATTCGACGGCGCCACGATAGGGAATCGGAGAGATACCGTTACGCGAATCTCCTTGTTTCAGATCCAGGTCGGAAAGCAGGATGGCGATTCGCAGGCGAACAAAGTAATTTTGCTGCAGCAACTTTTCCAGAAATGGAAGCATGCGCGCGAATATCTGTTCTCGATATGTTTGTCGCTGAACAGGGGGGAGGTTATTGCCAGCTTTACTGATGAAATAACGGTAAATCTCCTGATAGATTTTGTTACTTTCATCCGACTTCAAATGTTCCTGGACAGTCAGGGAGTACAGCATTTGTTCCAGAGATTCGTCAATCACCTTGACTGCGTCGGGACTGAACTCACCTGTTTCCAGAATGGTAGAAAGCCGACTGCGATTGGTCCTGAGAAATTTGTTATAAGCTTCTGCGTCGGTCAGTTCGGTATGAATATTTTGGCTCGGGTGTGCTTGTCCGTCGGCTAACAGTTGGACGGCCAGTTGTTCGACGGCGGGGGGAGGTGCCTGTTCCACTGTGCTTTCGGTTACGTCAACCACTTCTCCATTGGGAGATATATTTCGAAACGGCTTGCTGAACCCTTCGAAGAAGTTTCCACTGTCATCCTGGGCGAACGTGATGATGGGAGCACCGACAAAAAGAATCAATGCCGCAGTCAGCAGGGAACAGCCTGGTAATGTCGTTTTCAGATGTGACATGGTGTGAACGTCATGTTTCATGATGAGGATTGCGGGTCTCTGTTATCAGGAACACGAGAACTCGTACGATCCGGGACGGAAATCGAATCGAGCTTTGAAAAAACGAGACGGCCCGTTAGACAGGTTGGAATACGACGGTCGTGAAATTAGTAAGTTGATTTCCTAAAACCGGGGTGTTGGCTGTGGGTCTGCCAATCTCTTGATCTTGTTTCAATCAAATCTTGTTGAGAAGCGTTGCGCTTCTCACTGTGAGTCTTAGGAGAAACTCTAAAATTATATAAGTTCGAACTGTTGAACACGATCCACGCCGTAGAGTACGGCTCATTCTACCCTCTGGAGAACTGTTCTCGGGATGGGAATGAAAGTGTAGATAATGAGGGACAGACTGAACAGGTTTCTATACAAAAAACCGTTGCGAAAAGACCTGCCAACGTTCTGGTGACGTCAAATATATCATATCCTGATTGTGATCGTCTGGCCCGCATAAATCCTGATACCACCTACGTTATCACCCTTTTTTTGCAGGTGTCAAGCGCGATCTGCACCACTGGAACTGACCAACGCTATTTTCCGTCAGGGTCGTTCGTAACTGGCTATT
>JAGQQC010000205.1 GCA_020426395.1 Planctomycetaceae bacterium | reverse complement strand
AACCCTCCGAAAGGCTACCCGCTTCCTCCAGATGTGCCGCTCGTGAAAGTTGCCGATTTTGGGCTCGCGTTTTTAGCAGAACAGGGAGAGGACAAAACCCGGTTAACTTCAGAAAACTCCACTATTGGAAGCCCGAATTATCTGGCACCCGAACAACTGGAGAGTGAGACCGTTGATCACCGAGTGGATATCTATGGTTTGGGAGCAACGTTGTATCATCTGCTCTCCGGTGAGGCTCCGTTTAAGGCCAAGTCGTTAAATCAGATTATTTCAAACAAGCTCTCGGGCCGGTTTCGTCCGTTAGGTGAATTGAATCCAGACATCTCTTCAGAAACAGTTGCGCTTGTCAACAAAATGCTGGCAGTTAATCCAGAGGACCGATTCGCCGATTACGCCACGTTATGGCAGCGGGTTTCCGAAATAATGGGGAATTCCACGCAGAATATAGCCTTGGCGAATACCATTCTTTCTCGAAATCCACTCACGTCAAAAAGTTCCTCAGCGGCCGATACAAAAGAGCTGGATGACACCATTTTGCTAGATGCGAAAACGGTTCGCGCAGAACGGATTGGGAGTGAAAGCAGATCGAAGAAAGGGTTGGTCTGGGGGGGATTGCTTCTATTAGGATTGCTGGTTGGAGGAAGCGGGTATGCTTGGAGGCAGGCTTTTCGGGAGCCTCCCCGAGCGAAACTGGAAACAGGCCCGGGGGTCGTTCTTTTTTCCGGGGTCGATTTGGCGGGTTGGAAGACGGTTCAGGGACAAGTGCATCCAGGAAAAGGAGAAGAGGGAGAGTATTATTTAGTTGTTGAGAACCAAGGAATGACGGAAGTGGATCTTTGCCAGAAAATGGCCCAAATCTCGGAGGGGGAGTGTCCCGACGCTTATGCAGTGGAACTGAATGTCGATTTGGTAGAGTCTAAGTTGGTCTTAATTGGTTTTGCGCAATCGGATGCCGGAAAGTTGTGGGGACTGCGCGTGACTGACGAGCAAGCAGCGTTGGTGCAGTATCCGTATGGGGCAGTGATGGAAGGAAATATCTCTGTGTTTGCTTCCGTGCCGATCGAAAAAAAGGGGCCGATGAATCTGAAGTTAGTTCGAGATCAGGAATATTGGTTTCTATTCCTGAACGGAGCCCAAATCGCCTGGGTCCCATTGGATGAAACAGTCCAGACAAATAGTGCTTCTTTAAGTCTCTCGTCGGCAGGCGGCTCGGCTCGGTTCAGTGATCTGATGGCTTTTCCCTTAAGAGAACCGCGTGAATCTGGTTCTGGTTCCGATTAAACAACGGTTGTTAATCCAATTCTGGCAAAAGAGAATAGGTTTTCATCCCTCGAAGTCTGGTTAGACTGGAGAGCATCTCTTCGACCCGCTCCCGTTTCTATAGAAGGGGGGTCGTCTTGTCTTATCTTGGGTAGGTCTCATGTGGAAATATATGCTTCTCGTGTTGATTTTCTGGTTGATGAAACCGGGGTCTGTGACGGCGGAATTAAAGATTGACGCTGATTTTGAAGGCGGGTCAGTGGAGGTCGTTTCCATTTCAGATCCCGATAAAACGGTCATCGTCAAACCCGCATTGAAAAAAGGGAGAGGCTTTCCTTGTTGGTGGTACTTCCGAATCGAGGGATTAGAAACGGGGCAAACTTACTCCGTCACTGTTCAGTCGGCAAGCGAAGCTTATCGGGAATCAGAAATACTCAGTTCGCGATGGGCTTTGCCTCTCCAGGCGGCATTGAGCTTCGATGACAAAGAATGGTTTCAAACATCAGTGGGAGAGCCAGGAGAAAATTCGAAGACCTATCAATTTGAAGCGAAAAAAGAGCGGGCCTGGTTGGCTTGGGGGCCTCCTTTTCTGCCTGCCACAGCAGAGAAGTTATTAGAGCAGGCGAAAGAAGTATTGCCTGATGCTGAACTTTTTGAACTGGCGGAGACGCGTCAGCAACGATCCGTCAAAGGAATTCGATTTGGTGCACTGGAGTCCTCAAATTCAAAACCGTTTGGGATTTGGGTACAGGCACGGCAACATGCCTGGGAAGCGGGTGGAAGTTGGGTCGGACAGGGATTTCTACTTTGGGCCGTAAGCGATGATCCCGCAGCCGTTGCTCTTCGTTCCAAAGCAGTCGTTCATTTTATTCCGATCATGGATGTTGACAGCGTAGTAGAAGGGGCCGGTGGGAAGAATGCTTTCCCGCGCGATCACAACCGGGATTGGGATGACAATCCTGTTTACCCCGAGGTGCGCGCTGCGCAAGAGCGGATTCGATATTTGGATCGTCAAGAACGGTTCGATCTGTACATCGACTTGCACAACCCGGGTTCCAGTGAACAGGATGTCTATTTCTTTGGACCCGATTTGCAGAAAGTGAGTCCACTCCAATTGCGGAACTATCAACGTTTGCAGGAGTGTGCCTTTGGTCGTATCGGCAAGCTGAGAGAGGAGTACCGGTTTCCTTCGTATGTGAAAGATAACGAGGAGTATAATCGGATGAGTGGAACTTGGGTAAAAAATCATACCGCAGAGCATGTCGTCGCAGTCACCCTGGAGACCGGTTGGAATCGACCGGAAGGGACTCGGCAGGGCTACCAGCAAGTGGGGCGGGAACTGGGCCTTTCGATCAGCGATTATTTCAGTGAAAATCCCAGGCGATCCTTGGCTGATTCTGAGTGAAACTTGAAGTGATCCTAAAGCTCTCTGGTGAGTCACGTTGAACCTTGTTTTGCAGGTTTTAGAACAGCCACAACCCGGTTTTAGGATGGGTTCTTGCTTGCAAATCGAAAAAAATGAGATTGGAGCGTGCGGTTTCGGTGGTATCGTCATCCTCTTATCAGGGGATTGAAAAAGTCGAAAAAACTTTTCCCTCCTGATCACACAGATCTCATGCTGGAAGCAGACTGATGAACTCGCAAACAAAACCACCATCACCTCTGGTAAACGATGCGGAACTCTTAGCCCGTGTGGTGGAACAACAGGATTCCGCCGCGTTGGAGACGCTGATTACTCGGCATTCAGGGCTGGTGATGGGGATTGCCCGTCAGCGATTGGCGCGAACGGAAGACGCTGAAGAGGCTTTTCAAACAACGTTTCTGAAATTGATTGAAAAGGCTGCGGCGATCCGGGATCGGCAATCGCTTGCTTGCTGGCTGTTGCGAGTGGCACAAAATGAATCCCGCCAGTTGTTACGTGACAAACAGCGGGGAGCGACCAGTTCCGAACCTGAAGTCCTGGAGCAGACCGTGATTGCCTCTGAAACTGATGAGAAGCAAAAGGATGTCCAACTGTTACTCGATGAAGTGCAACAGCTTCCGGAGAATTATCAGTCGGCGGTTATTCTCTGTCATCTCGAAGGCAAAACGCAGGAGGAAGCGGCCGAACAATTGGGGCTTTCCCCCGGGGCGGTGAAGGGGAGACTGGAACGGGGACGGAAGCTGCTCAAACGGCGGCTCGTGAAAAGGGGGATTGGCCTGTCGGTCCTATTTGCTGCCTGGCAGGTGAATCAGGCGACAGCCACGACCTTCGTCACGACGACCTTACTACAGCAAACGGCATCAACCTGCATGAGTTCTGTGCTCCTGACGGCGGGAAGTACTGCCGTCACGACGACGACTTTATCAAAAGGGGCAATACTCATGTCGCTGGCTGGAAGTAAAAAAATTATCGCGGGGTCCGTACTGGCATTTATCGTGATCGGTGGCGGGACGACTTATGTAATCAGTTCTAATTCAGGAAAATCGGCACCGGTGGTGGAAGAGGAACCAAAGTCCAACCTTCCGGTCGGGCAGGCCTCGAAATTGAAGGAACTCGTCACGAAAGTCACGGAGCAGGAGCAGTTTTACAACGACATCGAAATTAAGGCCGTTTCAACGTTGAGCTTCCGCACTTCGGAAGCCGACCCGCAACCTGGTTTCGATGTCAATCCGTATGAGCCAACCGGAAATTTGGATGATGTGAAGGATCAGATCAGGCCACCCGACTACGAGATGCATCCTCATCACGGCACGGTTAAATTTCATGTGAAAACAGAGGGGGATACGTTTGAGGTCGATAAAACTGCTGACGTGGTTTACTCCGTCGTGAAAGTGGAACAGGGAGAGGTTGTTTCGCAGGAATACCTCGTACATCAGATTACGCAGACATTGTCGTCAAATGGCGAGACGGTATTGAGAAATGACAATCAACAGGGGGCACAGCAGTTCCCGGCTGCCGGGTTGCGTCATGAGTATGCCAAACCACAGTCGCTCTGCTTTTCATCGAATCGACACACGGCGCGGTCCTTGTCTGATGTGCTAGCCGGTTTTAAGCCAAGCAGTGATTATAAGGCGATTTCCCGAGCCAATTGGGAATCAAAATGCGAGATCATCGGAGAGGAGGAGGTCGATTCGGAACCGGTCGTTGTCGTCCGTTGCGAAAGCACTGTTCCCGACAGGCCGGCCGTACTCGGTTGGGTTGAATTATTCTACCTGGCGAAAAATAAAAACTACATTCCGGTGAAAGTCCGATCCGAAGCGGGGCCAGATGTCGTAAAAGGGATGGTCGAAGAGTTGCGGGTGTCTGCCTGGCAGGAGATCAAACCGGGCCTCTGGTATCCGCGAACGTCCCGGATGACCGTCTCGACTGTGGACGGTTCCTCAACTGGCAGGAAGATCATGGCAGAAACAGAGACGAACTACGAAGTGATTTCGCTCACGTCTGGTCAGCATGACGAAGTTATCCAGGAAGTTGAGTAAGAGAGCGGACAGCCGTCATTCCGTCTGTCGATCTTGCTATTGATCAGACCCGGCCGGAATTTGTTTCCGTGGCCGGGTTTCGCATTGAATTCTGGAAATAATTCCAAAATTCCTGTGCCGATTGTTCTCTGAAAGCATCTTGCCCCGGAGAGAGGTAAACTGATGGGATTGGCCCATCTCCTTCTCGCATAGAACTTACTCCGGGATTCACTTTATGGATGCCTCTCCTGATTCTTCGTCATCTTACCAGGAAGATGCGGAATTGCTCCGCCGGGTGGTTGAGGAGAGGGAGACTGCAGCGATGGAATTGCTCATTGAGCGGTTTTCAGGTCTGGTGATGGGAATCGCCCGACAGATGCTCTCGAACCGGGAGGATGCGGAAGAGGTTTTTCAGACGACATTTACCAAGTTGGTTGAGAAGGCTCATCTGATCCGAAACCGCCAAACATTGTCGGCCTGGTTATTTACGGTAGCCCAAAATGAGTCCCGGCAGTTGTTGCGGAATCGGAAGCGGGTTCCGGTTACATCCAGTCCTGAGATTCTGGAGCAAACAGTGTGTACGCCGGCTCAAGACGAAAACCAGCAGGATCTACAACTGCTGCTAAATGAAGTCAATCAGCTTCCGGAAAAGTTTCAGCCGGCGATTATTCTCTGCTGCCTGGAAGGGAAGAGTCGCGAAGAAGCGGCGCGCCAACTGGGACTGACCAGCCATGCGGTCAAGGGCCGATTGGAACGGGGACGGAATCTGCTCAAGAAACGGTTGCTTAAAAAAGGAGTAGGCCTGTCTGTGCTGTTTGCCAGTTGGCAGACGAATCAGGCGACGGCGGCGACTCTGGTGACGACCACCTTGATGCAACAAACTGTGACAACCTGCATGAGTTCTGTGCTCCTGACGGCGGGAAGTACTGCCGTAACGACCTCAACTTTATCCAAGGGGGCTATGTTCATGGTGATGGCGAAAAGTAAAACGATTATCACGGGGGCTGTGTTGGCATTAATCGTGGTTGGTGGAGGAACGGCTTTGTACGTGAACTCTGAATCACGAAATGCCACGTCCTTCACTGTGGTGGCGGCTTCAGCGAATAGTGGACAACAGGCGGACGGTTTGGTGGTGAAAGGGCTTGCTCCGAATTTGCAAGAGTTAGTTATGAAAGTGATCGCACAAGAGATGCTCTATCAGAATATGGAAGTGAACTCGATTTCCAGAGCGGAATATCATTATCCTCTTTCTAATCCCCAGCTCGGATTCGATGTCAATCCGGATCAGCCGACATTGAAATGGGATGAATCGATTGCGGCGGTTGGAGGAGATTCAGTCCAAATGATGCCGAAATATACGAAGGAGGAGGTGCATGGAGTTTCGCAGGAAGGAATGTTTAACGTTCAACATAACCACGACGAGACAGTTTCGGTTCTGGAGATAAATGGAGATGAAGTTCTTTCGCAAGTGTATGTGACGAGGTTTCAGGAAGCCCGATTTCTATACGACGGAACTACTTTAAAGACAACGGATTTCAATGGGCAACAGAAGACAACCAGGACAAGAGACATTGAACATGGATGTCTTCAGCCCCATTCGTTGCTGCTTTTATCTCACCATGTAATGAGGCCACTCTCTGCTTTGCTCGCCGGGAAGAAACCGTCCGAAAACCTGATGCTCGTGCCTCAACCGGACTGGCATTCCAGATGTGAAGTTCTGGGGGAAGAAATGGTAGGGAAGGAGCCCGTCGTGAAGGTACGTTGTCGCAGTTCGCTGCCGAACGCTGATGTTGAGAATAATCTGGTGGAGTACATTTATTTGGCGATTAACAAGAACTATATTCCAATCAAACATGAAGCCGGTCACCAGGGGCATCCAGAGATTCATACTTATGAAGTGACGAGTTGGCAGGAAATCAAACCGGGGCTGTGGTATCCCAAGACGATAGTGGCAAGAATTGAGTCCCCAAAACCTACCGGGGAGGGGAAATTCACCTCCATGACACTGAAGACGACCTACGAAGTGATTTCCACAGAACCGAACTACCCGGAGGAATATTTTCGCGCGGAGTAGTGACCGGAAAATAATTGTCGTTTCTTTTCAAATTGACATTCTCCATTCTGTCTCGGGTGCTTTATAATTAGCGGAAATATTGTTGGGGATAATCCTCAATTAACTATCTCCCTGTAGAATGGAAAAAACGGAATGTTCAAAACAGAAATACTGGTGCTGCCGTTGTTAATCTTGCTTTGTTTGAGTCCTGCGGTACGAGGACAAGAGGAGGGGAACTCAATCCTTAAACGATTTTTCCAAGAAGAAAAATCTCAGGACGCAAACCTCACTCCAGCGGAACGGTATCGGGCACAACAGATTTCCATTCTGGCGTCGCTGGTTGCGGGGGAGGATGTGAATAAAGCTCGCCGCGCCGCAACAACGTTAGGCGAGATGGGAGCGACTGCAGAACCAGCCCTCCCAGAACTGAAAAAGCTGAGTGAGCATCCGGTTGACAATGTTCGCGCGGCCATTAAGGAAGCGATCGAAAAAATTGAAACGGGTGTTGAAAAGGAGAAGTTGGTCGCGAAAGAGGTTGATGCCGCCTTACCAACGGATCAAGTACAAAAAATGAAGCAGCTTCTTTTGATGATACAAGGTGATAATCTGAATAAAGCCCGTCGATCGGCGGTTGTCCTTGGCAAGATGGGAGCCGATGCAGAGCCTGCTCTAAACGCTCTAAGGCGACAGAAGAACCATCCTGATGAGTTAGTACGTAATTCGGTTAATGAAGCTATAGGTGAGATTGAAAAATCAATTGCCGACAAAAAAGCAGGTAAACAGCAAGAGGAGAACGCCAAAGAAATTGATGCGATGCGTAAACGTTATCAGTTAATGAATGTCATTCTGGGGAGTGACTATGAAGCTGCTCGACTGGCTGCCCAGGAGCTGACAGAGATGGGAAACGAGGCGAAACCGGTTCTATCTGATCTGAGGCGGATACAAAATCATCCTGATGCTGGAGTGCGGAATGCAATTGCATTGGCGATCAAGAAGATTGGACAACCAGGAGCAAGATACAATGAATCAACTTTTCCTCAACCGGATTATAAAAATTGGAATAGCCCGGAAAATTTTAATAAAAAACTCACCCATTTAACGCAACTTGTAAAAGGGTCTGATCATGCAAAAGCCCGCCGCGCGGCAGCGGTATTGGGAAACATGGGGGATAAAGCGGCTCCCGCGTTGGAGGCGTTGAAAGAGAAAATGGATCATCCCAATGATGATACCCGTAAAGCGATTAATGAAGCGATTGAGAACATCGAGGCAAGTTTAGCG
>JAGQQC010000204.1 GCA_020426395.1 Planctomycetaceae bacterium | reverse complement strand
GTTTTCATAATCGGTGTCGCTGTGATTGACTCGTCCCCTCGGGAAGTCGTCAGGTCAATCTTTTTGCCGGTTGTATCCATCTGCCAAAGCTGGGCACTGGCGACATTGTCGAGGAGACTCGGATCATCAGCTTCCGCAAGCTCGCCAAAATAAAGCTGGATCTGGGACTCGTTGCCTTCACTTGGCTGAGACAAAAGCCATACAAAATGCGCCTGTGCCAAACCAGGAAGAAGTGCGAGATTCAAAAATAGACACAATGCAATTCGCTTTAGAGTCATCATTTACCTTTGCCATAAACCTGAAAAGAGGGGGGGCTCGAACTTGAACTAGAGCTTACAATAATGAAATTGAGACTCAATATCAATAACTAACGCTAAATTGAAGAGTTCCTTTGCTCTATTTTTTTGTGAGCCCGAACCGGCCAACCCTGGTTGATCGAATATAGAAAAAGAGAGCCAGGCAATAGATAAATCTCCATGAATATGTTGTTGAATACGCATCCGGCGATTACGATTAAGTAACTGCCAGCAAATTCTTTCCGAAACGTTGCCCTGCTCAGCGACGACTAAAGGTGTACTTGGATGTTCCCAGGCCATTCCCATCAACACGCTTTCAGTTCATTTAATCCGACGACTCAGGAAGGACTGGTCCTACGGAGCCGGCGGAATATCCTGAAAGCGAGCATGGCGGGCTTAGCCGGATTGTCGTTACCTGGGTTATTACAACATCGGGCTCAGGCTGCAGACTCAGGTCAGTATGCCCCGAACGGAAAGAGTGTCATCCTTCTCTGGATGACGGGAGGTCCCAGCCATCTTGATACATGGGATTTGAAACCGGAGCGGCCCTACAATAATCGGGGCCCGTTCATGCCAATCTCGACGAAAGTTCCTGGAGTACACATCTGCGAGCATTTTCCTCTGCAGGCCGCGATGCAGGACAAGATATCGATTATTCGCTCGGTTGACTGCCGCCATAGTAACCATCAACCCAATATGGTCATGCAAACCGGTTTTGCCGGGGCGGCCCCCCGAACCAATCGGAAGGGGGATCGCTACCCGTCGATCGCCTCGATTTGTTCAAAATTCCGAGGCGGGAACGACTCAGCCATGCCGCCGTACGTCGCTTTCATGCGGCACTGGTCGCATGTCGGTTTCGCAGGAGAATTGGGCAAAAAATACGATCCCTTCATCGCCAACGACGCAGCCAAATTACCAATCTACGACCTCGTCGGAAAAGATACAGGCAAGATGAGCAGCGGAAACAAATTCGCTTTGCCAGGCTCACTCTCTCAGGAACGCATCCGAAATCGACAAGACCTTGTTGCAGGCTTTGACAAAATGCGCAAGGAATTGGACCAATCCGGGTCGATGGAATCGCTCGACACCTATCGACAGCAGGCGGTGGAAATGCTGGTGGGGCAGAAAGCACAAGCCGCGTTCGATCTGGAGCAGGAAACCCCGGAGATGCGCGAGCGATATGGCAGCCACTTATGGTGCCAGCAAACATTGCTCGCTCGACGTCTGGTGGAAGCGGGAACCAGTTTCGTCACACTCGACTTGAGCTATCACACCGCTTCCGGCACGTGGGATAATCACGGGATCCCAGGTGGAGTTTATGGCGGTATCACCAAAGGGCTGAAACCGTTGCTTCCGATATTCGACCGCTTATTTACCACGCTCGTCAGTGACCTGGAAGAGCGAGGCATGTTGGACGATGTTCTTGTCATCGGAATGGGAGAATTTGGACGGACCCCCAACATGGGAACTCAGGGAAGTGTTGATGGGCGAAATCATTGGCAGAACTGCATGTCGATGGTACTTGCTGGTGGAGGACTAAAACACGGCCAGGTCATCGGAGCAACCGAACAAGATGGAGGACACATTCTCGAACGCCCCGTCACTCCCGGAGATCTGGCAGCCACGATCTACAAACATATGGGAGTACCGCTCGACGGACAGTATCTCGACACGCGCGGACGTCCTAACTTCATCATTGAAAACGGAGCTCCCATCACCGAGCTGTTCTGATATTCATGAACTGAACATCGCCCAATTAAACGGATCACAAAGCAGCCAGCTCCGCTTTAACCTCGGTAATAACTGACATCCAGTCGTTCCAGGCAGGTTGCCGGAAAAGTCGCATATGCGAGTACCAGGGTGATTTCTCTCCGGAAAGGAGCCACCGCCAGTCGGGTGTGTGACAGAGCATTGTCCAAACGGGATGTCCCACTGCTCCGGCAAGATGTGCCACTGCTGTATCGACAGTTAACACGAGGTCAAGTTGATCCATTAACCACACCGTATCACGAAAATCGTTCACGAGTGGTCCTGCATGCAGAAAACGGGCGGACGTTTGCAGGCTTTCCAGATCCGTTCGGGATTGCTCATTCACTTGCAGATTAACCCACTGAATTCCCGGCAATTCAAATAACGGACGTAATTTGTCGAGTGGGCAGGAACGGAGTTGATCTCGATCCTGACTCGGATTTCCCTGCCAGGCGATTCCAATTTTTTTCATCCCTTGATCCAGCTCGCGCGCCAACGTCGTTACTTCTACCGAAGCTGTTTCCGGGATTTGTATATATCCTCCGTCCCCAATTTGGTCCGATTGATGAACCTGTAAAACTTGAGGCAATGAACAAAGGGGAATCTGTAAATCAAACGGAGTAGAGTTCTCGATTGTAGAGACGACGGTGCAGACATCTTTGAACGTGGGAGCGAGCAAGGTGACTAACTCTTCCTGGCAAAGCAAAGTCACATTCGCCGCGGAGACATTCTGTGCCGTTTTGAGAAAACGAACAAACTGTAACGTATCGCCACAACCTTGATCAGCAATAATTAGCAAACTCTTTCCAGGAACAGGCTCTCCCCGCCAGTTGCTTTCGGCATAGCGGGGAAACCGGGTGGGCATCAGACTTAATCGATATTCATAACCCGTCCAACCAGACTCATACTCTTCCAACAACAATTGAGTCGTCGCAATATTGAAGTGAGCCAGGATAAGTCCTGGGGAAAGTTCGATTGCTTTTTGAAAATGCTGGAGCGCCTCAGCAGGCTGATGTTCCGCAAGAGCAACCGATCCCAGATTATTCCAACCTTCTGCATGGTCTGGTTTCTGTTCCAATGCCTTTAGTGCGTAGCGGCGAGCTTCGGGGAAGTTTCCTAACCGTTCGTGGAGATAACAAACACTACTCAGAATCTCAGGAAAGTCTGGTTTGCGGGAAAGCAGTTCCTGATAGATCTCTAGCGCCTCTTCAAGTCGACGGGAACTCGCCAGCACAAAGGCCAGTTGCACCTGATATTCTTCGTTCTCTGAATCACCAGAGAGAAGCTGCCGATAAATATTCTCTGCATCAGCCCAGTTTTTCATCCGGGTCAATACTCGGGCAAAAGCCGCCCCAGCCTGGCGATCCGTGGGGGTCAACTCCAGCGTTTTGCGATAACATTGCGCCGCCTCTTTCAACGCATTCCCCGTCTCCAGAAGTTCTCCCAGGTTGAAATAGGCCTGACTGTAATCGGGATTCGCTTTGATCGCCTGTTGAAATGCAGAAATCGCCCCTTCCAGATTTCCGGACGCACGATAGGCAATCCCCAGGTTATTGAAGATGTCAGGGCCTGCCGAAGGATGTTCTGTTAACGGCTCCAGTACCGAGATAGATTCGTCAAAGCGGGACAATTGAAGTAGGCAAGTCCCCAGTAGAAAACGAACCTGCGAGTTTCCCGGTTCGGCTGCCAGCAAAGCCCGATAAGCCTGTTCGGCCTCACTCAATGAGTTGGATTGATGTAATTCGAGCGCCTTCTGCATTGTCATCTGGTTTTCATCCATGACCAGGTATCCGATCTTGAGAGGGGCTGAAGATCAGGGCGATTATGAGCAATGTAATGTAAAGCATGCCGACTGTTTCGACAACAGCCGGCATGAAAATGAATCAGACAGGAGGCGTTCTTCCCAACAAGCCTCCTGGCAATTGAGCTTGAAAATCAGTCTCGGCTTTTACCGGAACCTTCTTTTTTTGAGTTAGAGTCTTGATTCTGACTACTGGGACTCGGTTTGAGAGGATTCGAATTTCGATCGGGCCGATCCTCTTTATGTCGACTATTGGCATTCTCAAATGGAAATGCCTTATCCAAATCTTTGGGAAGCGCATCGGGAATAGCGATGTCAAATGCCCGTTCGAATGCAGTATTCCCAAATATTTTGTTCAGTTTGTAGGAAGCTTGTGTCCCGTTAAGGCGTCTCAACTCCGAAGAAGAATTGAAGTAAACCGATTTTCCATACCCCACATTCATCGAATACTTTTCTTCGAAACTATTGTTGGAAATCGGACATCGTTCCTGAATCGCCTGGCCAGTCAGGAACAACTGATAGTTCGCCGCGGCGGAATGCTGATCTGTATCTTTCAGGAATGTTTCCTGGGCTTCCTGGCTGCTGAAAAAGACTACTCCCCCCCGATAATCCGCATGAAACTTGCGATCAACCTGTTCCCGTTCGACTGGACATTTCATATTGTCGAGAGAAACACTCTGAATGAAGGCCATTTTCTTTCCGTCTCCCCCTGGAGGAGGGCCGATGGGCTTTGAACCGTCCCCAGGTGGAATATTTCCCGGGATGGGAGGAGGCCCATCACCTGTGAATGTCTTCGCCAGTCCGAACAATGTCCCCAGAAGCCCGCCTCCTGGTGGAGGTTGCATGTTGGGAGTTCCTTCAGGGCTTGTATTCTCACTGTTCGGAGGTGCTGGTGAATCACCAGGACTGTTTGAAGTCGTTTCCGTTACGGCGACGGTGGGTGATTGAAGAGGAAGTTCATCAAGTTTTTTTGCTGGCAAGCTTGCTAAAGTCTGAGCAAATTCTGATTTGGTGGAATTGAAGATCATCGGTCCCAAATTACGTTGAAGTTTTAACGGCACAGTTGCCCGGCCGTCAAAGTTTTTGCGCATCAGAACCTGAGGAAGTCCATTTTGAGTAGCAACTCCCACGGGTTCCCAACCTGTGCTGACCAATTCCTCGGGAGGAACAAATTTGAATGATTCGTTTGTCTCATCCGAAGCGTTCTCCAATGGAGGAGGTTCACTCGCTGGAGTCGCCAGTAATACCATTCCCGGTTTATTCACAACGAGATTAATTGCTTCAGGGTACTTGTCCCGCTTACTTTTCACATTCGTCACATAAAAATCAGCAGGATCAATATACTCTGGTAGCTGATCCCAATCCGATTTCTCTTTGAACTTCATCCATCCCGCTCCTTCAGGTTCGACACTCGCCATTCCTGGAGACTGAGCGTGTAATGACGAAGAACACATCACCAGCATTGTCATGGTGAAGAGAACATACGACAGGGAAGTGACAAAAAGCGGTTTGAATGAAGGCATAGGTCGAAACCTCAATAATCGCAGCCAATTCTCATTGGCGAAAATACAGATAAATGTTTCCTGATTTTATCCACAATTGCATCCCGTTTGTAAGAGGGACTGAAACGAATCAGGCTTTTGAAAAAAAATTACCAGTTCAGGACGACCTGCATTGTATACAATCGACCACCATATTTCACCATGAATATCTATCTGGAGAAAATAAAGAGACTTCGTGCGATGAATTGGAACAATCTGTTGATGTAGAAACACAGATAAGACCGACCCTTCGCATTTCTCTTTCCAGTTTGCAACTCTAAACGTTCACCAAGAGAGATGGCTTCTTTTGTAAGATGAAATCCTCAAGCTCATCATCGAAATAGATTAGATTTTGCTGAAAGCGAAAGATGTTTATCACACTGCCCGAAATCCCTCAAATTCCAGAGGCCGTTTCTCACCAGCTCAAACGTACCTACATCGAATTTGCCGACCAACAGTTACCCGTCTCGTTCGAGAAATTTATTACGAATGAATTTGGAATCGATCTCGCAGCAGAGTATGCCGGCCTCCCCATTCGTTCTCCATTTGGAAAAGCGTCTGGACAACTTTCGATGACGCGGCGACAAGTGCAGGATGACATTGAAGCTGGCTTGGGATTTGTCATCCTGAAAACAGTGATTGCCCAGGATGAAACAGGGCATCAGTCTATGCAAGCCTGGGCAACGACAGAAACGAAAATGACCGTGGAACCCATTCAGGGAAAAAATGGAGAGACGGGCTGGACGGTCAGTTGGAAGGGTAGGGGTTGGCACAAGTCATTCGCTGATTATTTACAACTGATTAGAGAAGCGAATCAGCTCGCTGACGGAACTGGATGCCTGATCGTCCCTTCGTGCAAATATCATCTCCCCGCATCAGGCGACGAAAGCTGGAATACCGCAGAGTATGAGTACACCACTCGTCGCCTTTACGAAGCCTGGAACGAAATCAACTCGAATAACGCGCAACCACTCCCTCTCGAAAAAGATTTCAGCCCTACACTGGCAGGAGATCGACTGAGCCAAGTGCAAGAACAGATCCTGCCCTGGCTGAACATTGTTCCCCGGCTGATTAAACAAAGTCTCCCTGACGGCCCGGAGCAGATCCGACTGGGGCTGAAAGTATTCAACACATTGTTTGACGATGAGTTTCAACTCGAAATGCTCTCGACTTTGCATGAATCTAAAGTGCAACCTGATTTCCTTATCTATGGAAACCGGCTATTTGATCCTCATCGCAAATATGACGGCAAAACCGGAATCGCATACGGAGGCCCTGATTTGAGTGATCGGAATCTTCGAGTGTTGACCCGTTTTCGAAACGTTTCGACAGTAAGAAACCAGCTTCCACTCTCGGCTACTGGAGACATTCAAAGCGGGCGGCGGGCGGTGGAATACCTGTTGTGCGGAGCGGAAAACTTCCAACTGCACACTTACTTCCAATTACCGGCCACCGAGTACACCTGCCGGATTGGAAACAAAACCTACAAAGCGCTGCACGAACTTTACTTTCATCCAACAACCGGGTTTCTCGCTTGGTTATTCCATCTCGCGCAACGACTGGACCTGCCAAAAGAATCGATTCGATATCTGGATATCGTTCGAGAAGTTCGTGACCGCCAACTGACGTTAAAGCGTATGACCTAAGCAATCGAGCTGAAGCGATCAAACAAAAAAGCGACCGGAACATAAGCTCCGGTCGCTCTTTTTATTGACAATCACCTGGGTATTAAAACACCTGGGTGATGAGTTCAGTACTGTTTATTCCCAAGTTTTCCAGTCATCGGGATACTCGCGCATGATCCACTGACTCAGGTTCTCCTGATTGGTCGCACGCATTTTCTCAGCATCCCACTCGACTTTGTTCCCCGGTCCAGCATGCAGGGCCAGGTTTCCAAGGAGAATGGTTTCCGTCAAACGACCAGCGTAGCTGAAGTTCGACATGGCAGCGGGACCACCGGAAATCGCGATCGCGTATTCATCGAAGTGACCAGGAGAACGGGGAAGGAATGGTTCCGGTTTCTTGTAATCCGCATATTTATCTTGCGGCAAGAGGAAGAACTCTGCACCGTAATCATTCGGAGAATACAGGTAACCTTCGGAACCTTTCAGGCAGCAACCACTGTTGTTAGCGGGTAAGCCTTTGATGGCTTCAGCAATATCGCCACCAGGCAGGTTACCACCGTCATACCAGTAGAAGGTAACCGGACCACGTTCACCGTTTTCGGGGAATTCGAATTTGAGGATGGATTTATTGGGATAAGTTTCTCCCTCGAAAATACCATCTTCGGTCATCAGTTCCACGGAGACAGGATCGAACAGATTCAAAGCCATCACGGGCATGTTGGCAGTGTGGCAAGCCATGTCACCCAGAGCACCGGTACCAAAGTCGACCCAACCACGCCATTTGAAGGGGTGATAACCATCGGCATAAGGACGATAAGCAGCGGGTCCCAGGAAGAGCCCCCAAGCGACATGCTTAGGAGGAGTTTTTGTTTCAGTCGGACGAGAAATACCGCTCGGCCAAACAGGACGGTTGGTCCAGACATGAACCTCGGTCACATCACCGATACCACCGGAACGAACAATTTCAACGGCTTCACGCAAACCATCGTTTGAAGTTCCCTGGTTTCCCATCTGAGTGGCGACTTCCATTTTCTCGGACATTTCGCGCATCA
>JAGQQC010000203.1 GCA_020426395.1 Planctomycetaceae bacterium | reverse complement strand
AACTGTAATTCAAACAGTTCGCGTTTTTTTGTATTGAGTGACTAGCGCGATGCGTTCATTAATCGCGTTCGGCCTAATTAATTCGCGGTTGCTTCTTCAGCTTTCACATTGATACGCCGTCCTTCACGATCGAAGTAAACAACGCCATCGGTAAGAGCAAAGAGTGTGAAATCTTTCCCCATACCAACATTCCGACCCGGGTGCCATTTGGTGCCACATTGACGAGCGAGAATATTGCCAGCCAAGACGGGTTGACCGCCGAATTTTTTGATGCCACGACGTTGTGCGTTGGAATCACGACCGTTTCGACTGGAACCCTGTCCCTTTTTATGTGCCATTGCTCTGTTCCGTTCCTGCTAATTCTTACAGGTAATTATGTATACTGTTTTAGGAAAAAATATCTGTGCCTAACGGAGTTTCTCCGCGGAGGGGAGAATTTATCGAAAATCAGGGGTCAGATGCAAGCCTCTGAGGAAAGGTGTCCCTAAAAAAGGTCCATCCCCTCTTAAAAACAGCGATTTCTGCTGATTGATCGCTATTTGGAAGCCGTCTGATCCACCTTCATTTCAGCCGGACGGTAGATCCACTCAGGATCGTCTTTGGGACGAAATTCCTTTTCGATCTCTTCGTACTTGTCCCCGGGACGAGCGTATTCCAACATGATGGTCCGTTTCTGCAGCGAGCCGTTCTCAGGATTAATCCGATAGGCACTGGAAAAACCACTGGCATAGAGGGTGAAAAAATCTGTGTTGGGATCGATTCCGGTCCAGATGGCGACGCCATATCGATACTCATTTGAGTCCGTTTTCTCCAGATCACCTGCAATGGCAATTGAGGACTGTAACGGTAACCGCTCCCGCTTGGCGATCAAGCTAACGGCTTCCGGAAGGATTTCATCCCGGTAGGCCTGTGTACGGTCATTATCATGCGTGACCAGCTCAAATTCGGGAACAAAGATTTGACCGATCCGGCGTTGATCTTCGGTGTTGATGGGGGTCTGGTCGGAAGTGTCTTGAGGACGTTCCAGCGGAACATTTCGGACTTTGTAGACCAGGTACCAAACATTACGGCGTTCCTTGTTCCCCGTTTTAGGATTGGTGAGCTCCAGCGGAAGCATCCGCATCGGCTTGAAAGCGACATCCAAAATCCATAGATCTTCCTGTTTTTCCAGTTCTGAACTGGAAGGACTGGGAGGGAGGACAGGCAGGAATCCACCGGTTTGCTGTACCTTCTGCTTTTCCTCGGCAGCTCGGACTTCAGGAACCGCCACCAGGAAGAGGCAAGAGAGAATCAGGCTAAGACTCAAACCACACCGGGTTTTCCAGTCGAACATAATCGGACTTTCCGTCAGTAAAAAAAGCCCCGAAATCGGGGGATGGCTGCTGCTACAGATTCAGCGAACAGAGCAGCAGGTCAAATTCAGCGTCAAAAAAAGGATGGTAAACCGATTTTGAGTATACCAGTCTACAAAAATAGGGGTCAAGGTGGTATTCCGGCAGAAACCAGCTTCTTTCAAGCAGTTATAACGACTGCAACAGATGCCCAGACATCAAGTTTTCCGGTTGGTCAAGTTTTGGCGACCTAACTCGGGGCAGGCCAGCCTGATAGGAATTTGCTTCCTCAATAGGTATCTAGACCAGTCAGGACTTTTTCGACCGAATCGGCTTTTTCGGCCACTTCCAGCACACTACGGTAAACTTCTTCCACATCGACCGTGCTCCGTGGGTAGTTTTCGACCATCACAAAATAGTTGGTTCCTTCAATTTCGCGCAGGGCCAACCCACCATGCGGGATTTCGGAATTCAGAAAAAGAGCCCGTTCATAAAACCGCTCTTCCGCCGGTCCGCAGATGCTGTAGATCTTCAGGAGCCGGTCAGTCAGGGAATGTTCGCTCGGTTCGATGTAAACCCGTTGCTTTCGCCCATTGGAGAACGAAACCTGCATGGTGTATTTCTGGCCCATCCGCTCCCAGGTGACATTCTGATGCCCTTCAAAGGCAGACCGGAGGAGACTTTCGATGTCCGGAATTTGTCCCCAGATCGCGTGTAACCACTGGGCCGCTTCCAAGCCATTGGCCGGCCGATTTTCAGGAGCCTTGGCCAACATTGCACAAACACAATCGACCATTTCGATTGAGACAGCCGGAGCCAATTTGCGAATGGAAGGAATTTTGTTCTGCTGCACCTTGCGGGCAAGATCTTCGAGTGATTCGCCCACAAAGGGAAGTTGGCCTGTCAATAATTGGTAATAACAGACTCCCAGAGAATAGACGTCACTTTGAGGAGTAGCTGCGCCTCCCGTGAGGACTTCCGGAGCCATGAAGTGAGGGGTACCAGCTAGCTCATTGGGAACCGATTTATCGAAGACTCGTTTGGCCAAACCAAAGTCAGCGATCTTCGGAACGCCCTGTAGCGTTAATAATATGTTGTCCGGTTTCAGATCACGATGCAAGATTTCATGTCGATGCGCCAAAGCCAACCCATCCGCAATTTGGGTTGCCAGCGCAGTCGCCCGAATCGGGGTGAGGCGACCTTCTCCTTCGACGACCTGCTGTAAAGTCGGACCGGTGACTAGTTCCATCTCCAGAAAATGGTGCCCGTCGAATTCTCCCATGGCATGGGTGGTCACGATATGGGGGTGAATCAGTTTGGCGGAAGAAGTCCCTTCGGAATAGAATCGTTCCAGAAAGTTATCGTGATGCGACATCATCCGGTTGGAAAGAATTTTCAGGGCGCATTTTCTTTTTAATTGCTGATGATGGGCCAGGTAGACCTTTCCCATACTCCCCTGACCAAGGAGCAACTCACACAGGTAAACACTGATCACTTTGCCGACCAGACTGGCGTCCTCTGCTTCAGCAGTTTCGGCAGAATGAGCTTCGGCAGATTCAATTTCAGCGACAGCTTGAGCGCCGGCAGTGAGCAGATCCCGCGCATAGATCGAATCGGCCAGACTACTCTCCCAGGAACTCAGGAGAGGTTGCTGACATCGAGGACACTTTTGATTCGGTTCCCGTTGTCGATAGGCAATGTTACAACCCTGACAATAACGGAATAAGTCCGGTGAAGTTTCTGTAACCATGGGATTAATAGAGTATGGAGGGCACTCAAAACGATTCCCAAATGAACCACCCGCAGGAATCGTCTGCTATCTTTTACACTATACCGGTAATTCACCTGGGAATGTAGATCTGTTTATCGTTTGATAAATGAATTTCGCTCGCAAATTAAATTTCCTCACACAAATCTTTTTTTCCAAACCCCGTCATCCACAGTACTTCCGCTTGTGTTTTTATGTTCTCCCTTGAAACGGAGGGGCGAGTCTGAAAAGATGACACACAACGGATCTCTGTCGCGCCTCAAGAGATCGACCCCCAACCTGCCATCCCTGCTTTTCAACGAGTTGCCGTGAATCCGCATGATGAATTAACCGCCCTGGTAGAATTGTTCGCGCAATCGAAGTCCTTAATCTCTCGCGCAGAACATGTCCCTCCGGCATTGGTCCCGGAACCTTTTCGCCGTTTACTTGTGCATGATCATCATATGACGGTCACGATGGAAGAATTTTTCCATTGTGAAGTCAAAGTGAAAGTGCTGGAAACAAAAGAAGAGGAGGGGCTGTACTGCCGGATGATTCTTCTGGAAAGCAATGCGACTGGACAAATTGTGCAGTTCGGTATCGTACGCTTTAATTTTGAATATGTGACTGATGCTGTTAAACAGGAAATACTTTCCCATCAACTTCCCCTGGGACGGGTGTTGATCAATCATAACGTTTTACGCCATATCGATCTTGGTGCTGTTTTGAAAATTAACCTCGGTCCGCAAATGGCGGAATACTTTGGAGTGCCCGCGGAAACAGAGACTTACGGTAGACTGGCGACGATCTTTTGTAACGGACAACCTGCGGTTGATCTGTTGGAAATTGCCACTCCTATCGCCAAAGATGTTGGTTGAGAATTAAAGCAATCCTAAACAGAAGTTGGACCTCAGAGAACGGAACCTTACCGGGGTTCGCTTAAGTATTCAGCAGCACTGCTAACATTCTCCACAGCATTCACATCTCTGATGTGACGTCGGAAAATTCTCTTCTGCTTAACCAGTGAATACGTCCCCAGTTGAAAAATGCAGCGCAATCGCTCTTGTAAAATACAGAGGAAATAGACGTGCGATGTTTGGTACGCAAGCTGCTAAGATTTTAAGCCGTTACTGATTACGGACGTGAGCTGATGTGAGTCGCCGCCCCTCACCTCAACCCTTGAACTCCTCCTATTCTGCCGAGTTTAACCTGTCAGAAATACAGGCATTGCAATTTTTTAGCAAAAGCAAGGTGGTTTACCCTACACAACCAATCAACTTGATCTATCCGGAATTACGATAATAGAAATAATTAAAGATCGGTTAAGTCGATAGAGTTGGAGTTAGGATCAGGAGGAAAATCGGCACTCGGTTCAAAGTGAAATAAATCGACATCCGGTTCAGGAGGAATTGTCAACATCCGATTCAGGAGGAATCTGGGTATGCACGTGCCAGGATGGTTCGGCCGGATACTCTTCCGTTTATCCCGGCCACACACAGTTTTTATCTGGCTCATTCTGCCAGGCTGGATGAGTCTCCACATTCTATTTACCAGTCCGGGGCTTCTTGCTGATCCGGGGCCTCCCCAGGACAGACTCCATCCTCCGCCCGGGAACATTGAAGAGTCTCCCCCCGATCAAACTTCTCCAGAGTTATTCCAGCAACGCCAAGCACTACTCCCTCTCTTATATCGAGATCGCCAACAGGAAGCGGTCTATCACGAAATCCGCCGGGCCTTTGAAACAGGCCGTACGATCGAAGCACTCCAACTGTTGCAACGTCTCTTCGATGCTGAAGAAGACAGTTTTTACTGGCCCTCGACTACCTCCGCTCCCATTTCCATTCGCTCCGCAGCACGCGATCTCTTCTTCAGTCAAACTCCTGGTGAGTGGGAACTCTATGAGCAGCTTAACTCGGCTGCCGCTTCTTCTCTTCTCGCAGAGGCTCAAGATCAAAAAGCCCTGTCGCTCTATCGAGAACTTGTTCGCCGCTTTCCCTTTACTTCAGCAGGATTACAAGCACGTCGTTACCTGGTTTATCATGCAATCGATCGACACAAGTTTCACGAAGCCCATCATCACCTGCATGAATTGATCACCTCCGAAATACATAGTCAACGAATTCTCGACAGTGACCATCACCTGTATCACTTCCTGAAATATCAGATTCAACCCGATAGTTGGAATCAACATCTTTCAAATGATTACGAACTTCGCACGGCGATGATCGAAAGAACAAGCGGAAGAAGCTATCCCATCTTGCAAGTCTCTCGCTCCGAGTTGGATGAAAATTATTTTTCTGCGGCCACACACAATCGAAACCAGACTGTCTGGCGGGAAGTGACTCCTCCCTATTTGAATAAGGTCTGGTCAGCCTCCCACATGGAATCATCTGACAGTTTGCTTCATCAAACGATGCAATACTGGGAAGAAGAACAACAGAGCGAATTAAAACCGTCGGCAGTCGGTTGGAAACCGGTCGTTGTGAACGAGACCGTCTATGTACGCAATTACAACGACATAACAGCATTTAACCTTCACTCTGGCGAGATGCTGTGGCGTTATCCTTGTCAAAGTCAATTCAGTCCGCTTCTGGAAAACTTCCGACCACATGGTCGTATGCAAAGTCGCTCCCAGTTTTCTCAACTCACCTCGGAATTAAACCTGGATGAGTTACTCGTTGGAAATAATCTGCTCGGTACGATCACTCACGACGCCAAGCGATTGTATCTGATCGATGAAGTCGAGCTCAAATCGTTGAAAGCCCCCATCCCCGCAGGAGTGATTGCTCATACAGACAATGTGTTCGACGAATCGCAAGCACGACGACGAAGTAACCGGCTGATTGCACTTCCGCTTCATCAATCTGAAAAACTGCACTCACTTCCACAAAAACCGTCCTGGACGGTTGGCGGTGTGTTCGATCAGAAAAACACACGGCAGAACAATCCCTTATCAGGCCACTTTATTCTCGGACCACCATTGGTGGATGGAGAAGTCCTATACCTGCTCTCCGAGCATGAACAACAAATCAATCTCATTGCGTTGAACGCCGAAAGTGGTCACGTGCTTTGGAAACAGGGAATTGGTTGGGTGGAGTTCATGATTGATCAGGACATCTATCGATCTCATCGTGCCGCGACCCCTGTACTCGCCCACAATCTGTTACTCTGCCCCTGTCAGACAGGCATGTTAGTGGCCATTGATCGTTCGTCTGGTTCTTTGCGTTGGGTCTACGATTACCGGGAACTGAATGAAATCCAGCAACATCGTCACTGGTCCCGCCGACGAAATTCGCAGCGCGGGCATCTCGGTTTCGACGATCATCCCGTGGTGCAGGGAAATAAGGTGTTGTACTTGCCCCATCAATCGGAAAGCCTGCACTGCCTGGACCTCAATACCGGAAAAGTGTTATGGAAAAAACTACGAAAGGATGCTGATTACATCGGGGCAGTCGACCATAACCTCGCATTCATTGTTGGTCGGAAATCCTGCCGGGGACTTACACTACGAAATGGTGTCGAAGTCTGGTCCAATCGCCTGGGCACCCCCTCGGGCAGAGGAATACGGGCCGGGCATGTCTATTTGCTTCCATTACAATCTGGACAAATCGCGTCCATCAACATTCAAACGGGTGAATACGCGGGCCTTAGTCATCTACACCAACGAGTCACCTCCGATTTAACTGGGACGACTGATATCAGTCCCACGTCTCCTGAGGTGAAACAGATTGGGTCCTGGTCTCCTGGCAACCTGATCGCCAGTCAAAACTATGTCATCTCAGCAGGTCCGCGAGGGATCACTGTCTTCCCACAAGCGGGGAGTGAAATTTACCAGAATCCGATTCCGGGTGATCGTGCCATTGAGCTGGCTTCGGGAACAGGACAACTCCAGGATAATTCAGCGACAAGTGCCCATCTACGACAAGCGGAATTAAATCTAATTCTGGACCGATTGGAAGAAGCCCAACAGCATCTTGAACATTGTCTGGCAGTGAAAGATGCATTGATTCTGGATGAACGTTTCCAAGTTGAGCAATTGCTGAAGGAGGTGCTGTATGCTCGTATGCGTACGGAACCCGCTCAACGAGATCGTCATTTTCAACAGTTAAAGTCCTTTGCGAGTTCAAATGCAGAGCAAGGTCGTTTGCTGATGGAAGAAGCGGAATTTCAATTGATGAATGGAAATCATCAAGCGTCCTGGCAGAATGTCGTTGCCGTGGCAGAATTCGACCTGAACCTTCCTTTGACCGATACGACCGACTCCACACTAACGATCACCCCTCGAAGCTGGATCCCCTTAATGCGGGAACGCCTGCTTTCGACAGGAGGAAACACATTCCTGCATCTGTTTGAGTTGCAAACGGAGCGTTGTCTCGACGAGGCATTGAACAGTGAGGATAAACATCGACTCGAAATTTTCCTGACGTTGTTCGGCGATGGAGAACCGGCTGCGATCGCTCAGATGAAGCTTGCCAACCGCTATCTGGATGAAGGGCAGTTTCATCGTGCGGAACAACTTTGGTTGAACGTCCGAGAAATGTCTTATCCGCGTCTGGCGACCCTCGCCAGTCAGAATTTAGTTTCACTTTGGACTCGCTTTGGACTATATCAGTTGGCCGCCAACGAGATTGAACAGCAGTCCGCAGGAAACCTGATTCTGTCAATGCAGGCAACGAGCGACAATATGCTGCAACTTTGTCTTTCGCAAATTCAGAAGAAAAATGAGAACGTACTACGCGTACGGATCGACGAAGAACGCTGGTCGGAAGAAGGGGCCGAGTTGGCCGGGTATCGGATCGCCTTGAATCCACAATCGACGAGTGATTTCACGTTAATTACAAAGGGCTCCGGACATACGGGAAAACTTTCGTTACTCGACCGTCAATCGGGCACGATTCTTGATGACATTGATGTCCCGACAGGTTCGTTGTCCAATCAGCTTTATCGAAATCAGGTTTGCGGAAGTCAGCTTTGTCTGGGAGGAGATA
>JAGQQC010000202.1 GCA_020426395.1 Planctomycetaceae bacterium | reverse complement strand
TCCCGCACGTCTTTCCAGAAGCTCCATCGTGGCCGTGTACCGGGGATTGATCTCCAGCACCATAATCTCGCCCGAAGGAGATTTCATCACATCGATACCGCACAGACCAACCAATGGAAGTTGAGAGACTAGTTGCGTCAGAAAAGCATGCAACCGGTTACGTCCTCCCACTTCGTCAGTCGCAGCCGTGATCCCTCCGCAGAATAAAAACGGGGACTGACGGCGTATCGAGCGGGTGACGAGTATTTCGCTGGAAGTTGAAATGAATTGTCGAGCGACCCCCAGAATTTCGGGCTCTCCTTCCCTCACAACAAAACTGACCGAATAGGGGACACCGGGAACTCGCCGCTGATAATAAAAATCATTGCTGCCAGCAGAATCGGGCCGCGCTCGCTGAATTCGAATTCCTCCTCCGGAATGAAAAGGTTTCATCACCCAGTTCACCTCGGGGACTCCTTCCGAGAACATTCGCATTTCCGGCATCTGTCCCCCAGCCGCGTTGACGACTTGCGACAGTCGAAACGGATCACGTAGCTGTTTTAATGTTTCGCCACCAATCCCCAGTAACGGGGTCTGTTCCGCGCAGCTCTCAATCAGATCAGGATGATTTTCTAGCCCCCCCGTATAAGCCCAGCCCGCCAGTTTTTGCTGAAAGAGGTAATCAGGGAGTTCTCGATAATCCAGACTGATTGGCCGCCAGTCCGGGCAAAGAGAACGTAAATCGACATCCCCAAACTGGTCGACTGCGATACAGGAATAACCTGCATAAGTCGCCGACCAAACCGCCGCGCGGACCGAGCACCCCGCGATTAAGATCGGTTTTGAACTGGAATTTGAGGATGCTGGTCCGATTTGAATCACCCTTGTATGAAAAGTTCCCGCAGGAACTGGAAATCGTGTGGCGGACATGCTATCAAATGGGGAACATTGTGCGGAGCGGAATTCGGAGGAACAGAAAAAGTTCAACTTGAATTCGTTTACAGGTTCCGTACCGCGCTGACAGTTCAAACAAACCAGTCAGCCCCGTTTGATTTAACTACGGTGAGTGTAGCGACATCAGATCGTATCATATTCGACTTGGGAAGACCTCATTTCGACCGCTCACAACATAGATGCCCCTACGCTCCGTCAGAGCAAGATTATAAGTTGTCCTGAAACCCTCTGATGGGTCTCCATGCCCCTCATTTTGCAGGCTGAAGTACAGCCACAACCGGGTTTCAGGAGGAATTCTACTCAACCCTCTGCCGGAAGACTTTAGAAATTCAGGAGACGCAACATGTCGTTGTACATTGGTGAAGCTCTGGTCGGTGAAGGTAATGAAGTCGCACACATCGACCTGTTTATTGGTGACAAATCTGGCCCTGCTGGAATCGCCTTCGCAAACGCCCTGGCCAGCCAGACTGCCGGTCACAGCAATCTGCTGGCCGTACTGGAACCGAACCTCGCCGTCAAACCGGCAACCGTGATGATCACCAAGGTGACTATCAAAGGTGCTAAACAAGCCGTGCAGATGTTCGGACCAGCACAATACGCTGTCGCAAAAGCGGTTGCCGATTCCGTCGAAGAAGGTGTCATTCCCAAAGATCAGGCTGAAAACCTGGTCATCGTCTGCGGTGTCTTCATTCACTGGGAAGCCAACGACGACAAAAAGATCTTCGAGTACAACTACGAAGCGACCAAACTCTCCATCGCCCGCGCAATGAAGAGCGAACCTTCTGCCGACGAAATGATCGCCAAAAAAGGAAGCGCCGCTCACCCCTTCTCCGGCGTATAGTCCGTCCGGGCTTTTGTGGCGGCTTTGGGGTGTCGAAGATTCATCGACGTGTGGTTTTGCGCCGCCAGCAAGCGGAACGTTGGTCAGTTTGGCTGACAGTTATTTAACTTGATGTGAATACAAATCCCGACGATGAGGCCATCGTCGGGATTTTTTATGTAAGAAAGAGCACTTTACCGGCGAGACCTGAATGTTAAAATAACAACACACACTTCTTTCTCCTCTGGTAAGGGAGTCCAATGTTCTGGAACTCGCTGATTTACTCCTGCATCGCCCTGGGACTCTATTCCCTGTTCCTGGCAATTAGCTTTTATGCTCCTGCCCGATCGGGCGCTTTGGGGTTCGCACTAATATTCACGATCATTGGTACTGGTATGGGCCTGTTTGCTCCAGTTCTGGCAGTGCTGGGTCTCAGTTATCTGGTCCTGACGGTGGTTTTTCTGGCCCGTAATACTCCCCCTGCAAAAGCACTGGCCATCACCGTAATTGCATTTCCAATCATCTGGCTCGCTTTTGCTGGACTCATTTTTTACGACCTGCAAATTGATGAAGCGTACAAAGAAAAATTTCCACTCGTTTCCCTCAAAGACCGTCTCAACTATGAAGATGGACTAACCGAGACCAGGCTGGCGGAAGATTTCAGCACGGTAAGCGATGACGAATACAGCGGTCTGGAGGCGGACCGATTTCAGGCATACTCCCAAACCTATCACAATACAAACTGGACTCGCAAACGTGCGCTCTCTCGGATCCACGCGGATGCAACTACGCGGTTCATCAATTCCCAGGGATTCGGCATATCACGCATGCGGGTCTTCGGTCCAAAGTGGATCGATGAAATCACAGAACCCGAACCGATTCCCCTCCCCGACCGCTACGAGTTAAGAAAACCCTCTACTCCACCAACGGAAAAACTCGTCCCACTCGCTCAGTCCAGCGGAACAACCGAACTTTTACCGATGCCTGAAGAAGAGTCACTTTGGGCAACGCATCTTTTCAGTGCGGGGGATTTTGTCAGTGCCGGTTCAAATGGTTTCGTCGAAGATCGTCAGCATGTCTCCGGTTTCCTCTCGCATGGGTTTCGCGAGATCCCCACCCTTGGCCGGAAAGAAACAGATTCCAGAGAAGACTGGAAGATCGTCCAACTTCAACTCGTCAGTCTGCTCAAGCATGGAGAACCCGTCGTTTATAACTCGCCTGAACTTCCCCGGATGGAAGCCCTGAAGGAAACGGGCACCCGGCCCTTAACCGAGTTAGAACAGTCGGCCCTCGCAAAACTTTGTGCTGGTGAAGACCTCGTCTTCGAAATCGAACCGACGACAATCCGTATGCTGGGCTCCTTACGGGCGCTGAGATCGTGCCTCAAATGTCACCGTGGGGAGGAAGGACAGTTGCTGGGGGCGTTCACTTACGAGTTTCTTCTTCCTCTGGAATAGATTTCACGTCATGCCCCGCTTCGACCTCAACCGCATGATCTGCCCCACGCTGTCGATCTTCCGGTAAGGCGAATTCATCAATAATTTCTCGGCGGCGAATCGCGACCTGCCGGTCGAATTCAGAAAGGGCATCTAGTGCTTTATCGCGCGATGTCACCAGACCGATAATGAGGTATTGCGTAATCGCGATGAAGTAACAGACCCAACCGACGACCCAACCTTCGTCGTTAAGAATCGTAAAATGCTGCTCCTGATTCGCCAGAATCACCCTGTTGGTTTGATCGATCAGCTCGGTTCCCCCCACGACCTGGTTTCCAAAATGTTGTAGAAGTTGAATGCCTTCATTCAGGTGATCGCGCAGGTTTAATCGATCCACTCCCCCGAAAATCGCCGCCATAATGGCGAACATCGGAGAAGACCGGTTCAGGTGCTGGCAGACAAAGCCTTTGAGGATTGCTTTCCACTTCTCTCCAATCTGTCGAAAGACACTCCAGACACCATCATAGTGCAGTTTGGGTGGACCAGGGTGAATGATGGAGAATAATTCCTGATCGGGCATTAACTGCACGACACTGATCGCCAGCATGACCCGAAAGGTAACGGTGATCCAACCATGATGTTCCAATAACTCAACCGGCACCCAACCAAAAAAGAGGTGCTCCATGTTCGCCGTGGCGACGAGTAACATCAGCGACGCGCGGAACCATTCTTCCAGATCTTTTTCGAGTTCTGCGTCAAGCGTTTGTAACCGGACGACTTTCCGCATGAAGATGCGAAACATGGGAATCGCAATCACCCCGACAATCAGTCGGATGATCGGTTTCAACATCTGTTTCAATGCGGCACGGAACACGGAAGCTCTTCCAGGAAACAGGAGGAGGAAATAAAGCCCCAGAGAATAATTCGGAGTTGGTTAAAGCATAAACAATGACCGAATTGCTGACGAGGGCTCTGCAAGAAAACCTGCAAATGCTTTTGGAGTCCTGCCTACCACTGAATACGCTCAAACAGGCGTTGCAACTTTGTCCCTTTCTTGGGGTTCAGTTGGAGTAGATGCGCCACTCGTCCTCGTAAATGGGCCTGATAATCGGGATGCTGATCTCGATTCTGCGACTCTGCACCGTGGCGAACGCAGTTATTAAGAATCGCCTTAAGTCTGTCGTAATCTTTGCGGTTCATGTTGGGGTGCTGATTGACCACGACCCCGGTGACTGCTTGTCGCTGGTTATCGCGAATTACTTTTCGTTTTTCTTTATTCACACTGAAACCAGTCTCGCGGATGATTTGCTCTACCAACGGGATGAAGATTTTGAGTGAACGCAGAAACTTGTCATCACCAGAAAAAGTTAAATCATCCGCATAGCGTGTGTAGTTCGCTCCGAAAGAACGTGCGAGCCCCTCCAAGCGAACATCCAACCCATAAGCAGCCAGATTCGCGAGAGCCGGTGACGTCGGCGCCCCTTGTGGCAAATGCTGTGGGGTATACAGAAAAATCACCTCGGGATCCATCGAGGGTAATTTGGTATCTACTGGGATATTCGAAGTACAAAGCCGCGCGAGCCAGATGGCGGCTTCGCGACTGTAACCCATCGCACGAAAGATGGCCGTCACTTTACGAAACCGGATTCGCGGATAGAAGTTCTCCAGATCAAACTTCACAATTACCCGCTGGCGGCAATGCGGCTTCGCATTCGTAAGGATCGATTCCCCCGAAACAAAACCATGCGCAGCGGAATGAGCGGGAACATGGTCAAGTATCTCGCGCAAGATTTTGCGTTGCACTTGTTTGAGTAAGGGTTTCGGTGATTCAATCAGACGCACACTGTAATTTCGCTTGGGTTGCCAGCGAAGATGATAATGCCCGGCTCGTTGTGTTAAGGGGCGATGCCCTTCATCAAATTGGTAAGTCAACCAACCCAGTTGACCTACCGGAATGCCCAGCCACTCCGCAAGTTCTGGCGGATTCGTGAACTGCGGAAGTTCTAACTCACGCAGTTGAACAGGATCAGAATCCTGACTGAGATCGAGATATCCTCCGTATCGGACATCCTGATTTGCCAAAGGATAAGGTCGCTCCGTCTTGGCATCCGGCACGGAAAACGGGCGCGTGCTGGCGGACAACTTTTGGGAAGACTTTTTCACTTTCGACCAGCGTTCGCGCTTAAATCGAAGTGGGTGCAACCGAGGATAAGAGGTTTTCGTCTGGGTCTTCGCGGCAGGACGAGGTTTGGTCGGGACAGAGGTGGGTAACTCCCCTCGACTTTCGCGTTTCAGTCCGAGCATACGGAATAGGAAGTCAATCAACCCCATGAATGCAATCTACTTCATCAGAAAACGATGACCGAATGAACCCGGACCAGTTAAAAGATATGAGCTCATCGTGCTGGTGTGAGCCGACAAAAATCTGTTGAGAAAACGCGCAAAACGTTCTGTCTACAAGCAGAAGAAAACTGGTTTGCGGGCCGCTCAACGCATCCTGTCGCGAAGATTTAATTGTATAACTTCTATACAACTTCAATCTTCCGGGAACGAATGTCGTGCAATTCTTCGACCGTGGGGTATCCCCACAGCGGCTGGCATCCTTGCGGATGGCGAGCCAAATCTTGGGCGACCCGCAAACCACGTTCTTTGTTCTTTAATCAATTCAATCCACCCCAAGTCGGGATAGAGACCGAATTTATCGGCTCATACTAGAATCAAGGGACGTCAGGGGTCAATGTAATTCTGGCCGAAATCGGTATCGCTCCCCTTCCTATGGAAAAATAGACATTTTCCGAAGCAGAACACCTGAAGTTCGGAACCCTTGGACAAAAATACCAGTTCCTGTCAGAATCAGCTCCCCGAATAGGCTGAAATGACTTGCTTCTGAGAGGAAGAACATTCAAAATAAAGGAGCTCAACGCATAGAGGACCTTCTCTTTCTTGCTCGTCCGAACGGATCTCTCTTCTCTGTGCGAATACTCCTTATCAAAACAACCTGAAATTCTGTCACTTTGCTCGACAGTTTTGTGTTTCGTCATCGACCGATGTTTTTATTCTGCTGATGAATAAACAGAAAGCTGTTTCCGGACAGAAGTCCACGCTCCGTGGAATCAAGCCCGCTCGAACTCGCCCGCGAGCGTGGCATTCCACCAAATTTCTCGCTGCTTCCACACCGAGAGAGTTTTTCGCTCACTCTTCAGTGAAGCCAAATCTGCCATTGAAATCTTAACGGCGGCTTTTCTCATTCTACATGGAAGCCCCTTGGTTTCCCTGCGTTCAGTCCATAAACTGATGGGATAGCTGGATTTAACTGGTATCTTCCGTAGTTCGCTTGACTGAAACCTAAACTGATGAAAATTGCCTATCTCGATTGCTCCACCGGTATCAGTGGCGACATGACGCTCGGAGCGTTGATTGATATCGGCGTCCCCGTGGAAAGCCTGCGAGAAGGCATTGCTTCACTCCAATTGCCCGGTGTCGAGCTGAAGACGGAAACGGTCGTCAAAGGGGGATTTCGCGCGACTTACATCCGGATTGAACACCCGGAGCAACATGCTCATCGACACTTGAGTGATATCCACAAAATCCTCGATCGAGCCGATGCGATCAGTCCCGCACAAAAACAGTTGGCTCGCTCTATTTTCCAGGTGGTTGCGGAAGCGGAAGCCCGAGTGCATGGTTCCACCATCGAAAAAATCCATTTTCATGAAGTGGGTGCGATCGATTCGATCGTCGATATTGTGGGCGCGGCCATCGGGTTTGATTTACTGAATCTGGACCAAGTTGTTTGCAGCCCCCTCCCCCCGGGACGAGGTCAGGTGAAGATTGATCATGGGATCTGCACCGTCCCTACCCCCGGAACGGCTGAAATTTTGCGGGGAATCCCCTTAATCGATGTCCCTGTGGAAGCAGAATTAACCACCCCAACAGGAGCCGCCATCGTCAAAACAATCGTGGACCGCTTCGGGCCTCTGCCTCCGATGACCATTGAGTCCATTGGCTATGGAGCGGGCACAAAAACATTCCCACAGCGGGCAAACTTATTGCGAATGTTCATTGGGGAAACAACCGTCACCTCCGAACAGGACCTCATTACCGTACTGGAAACGAATCTGGATGATATTTCCGGTGAGATAATCGGTCACACTCGGCAAAAATTAATGCAAGCGGGGGCTCTCGACGTCTTTACGACCTCTATTTCCATGAAAAAAGAACGCCCTGGAGTGATCCTGACTGTCCTTGCCCATCCAGAGAAAGCGGGCGAACTGGAGCATATTTTATTCACCGAAACGGGAACATTTGGTGTCCGCCGACACCAGGTCGAGCGTTCCAAACGGGCAAGAGAACCACATCAGGTGAAAACGCCCTGGGGTGAAGTGACTGGGAAGTTAGGCTGGCGCCAGGGAGAAGCTGCCATTTTCACTCCTGAATTTGAATCCTGTGCAAAAGTGGCCGAATCAGCGGGGATCCCTCTACGTGAAGTCTACCGGGCGGCAGAATTCGCCTTTTCACAAACGGCATCCCCAGTACAATTGTCCGCCGCACCCCACGACCACGACCACGACCACGACCACGACCACGACCACGACCACGACCACGACCACGACCACGATCACGATCACGATCACGATCACGATCACGGATAATCAAGATATCCTGGGATACAGGGACAGGCTGATGTTCAATGGATTGGAACATGTCGCCTTGGGAGGTTTCATTCTCCTGGCGGCCTATATTATCCAGCGCCGCACTTGGCGCCAGCGCTCTCGTAATTCCAATTCGACCTCTTATACTGAAGCGCAACGCGAGATTATTGCTCTCGAAAATGAGCAACGAAATGAATTAAACCGGCTACACGTGCAGCTACACGATTTCGAGCGGACGGT
>JAGQQC010000201.1 GCA_020426395.1 Planctomycetaceae bacterium | reverse complement strand
GGCTTACGAACCACCCTGCTCATCGCAGCAGCCCCCCCCGTCTTACAGGTGATCAACTCGACACCCTCTGCTCCAAACAAGCTTGTGCCAATGATGATGCTCATGGCTGTTGTGCTTTGCCTGTTCATCATCTTTTCCTTATGGAAAACATTCCGATCCATCTTCACCCCTCCTGTCAGCAAACCTCTTCGTCTTGCCGAGGAACCGGAGCCCGATTTGTCCGAACTTGAGGCAGACGAACTGAGTGAACAATTCACTTCTCCTGATGATATATCGAACGAAGATAATCAATCGCTCTGATTCCTTTTTTATATCTCCTTCGCCCCTATTCTGATTCACTGATTTCAAATTATGTTTGCCATTATCTCTCTGGTGATGATCGTCATCATTTCGATGATCGTCGTGCGGGTGGCGACCGTCGCCCTGACATTAACTGGCCTTTCAACGGAACTCGCCCGGTTTCAAGCCCGTTCCGCGTTCACCAGTACCGGCTTCACCACCAGCGAAACAGAAAAAGTGATGCGTCACCCCGTCCGGCGACGGATCATCATGACGCTGATGCTCTTTGGAAACGCCGGAATCGTCACCGCAATTTCTTCCCTGATTCTCTCCTTCATCAATGCCGACACCGATAGTACATTCTGGCAAAGAATGGCGGTGTTATCCGTGAGCCTAATTATCTTATGGCGAATCGCACACAGCACATGGGTCGATCACCACATTTCCCGTTTCATTCAGTGGGCACTCCAGCGCTGGACCGACCTGGAGTTACGCGACTACGCCGGACTGCTGCACCTGACGGATGATTACATCGTCGTCGAAATGGTCGTTCAAGAAGGAGATTGGCTCGCCGAACAACCTCTTATGAAATTAAAACTGACCGACGAAGGAGTGCTCGTTCTCGGTATCGAACGTCGCGACGGGACTTACATCGGTGCTCCTCGCGGAGATACCACCCTGCATGTAGAGGATATTCTGCTTTTATATGGTCAGGCGAAAACGTTGCAAAATCTCGATGAACGGCGTAAGGGAGCGGAAGGTAACTGGGAACACCATAAAGCGGTGGAACAACAACAGCAAATCCTGATTGAGCAAGAAGAAATCGAACCCAGCGATTCTCCCCAGAGCCCTTCTGACGGGTAGCCGTGTAATTTCTCGCTAAATCTGCTAAACTGACTTCGCGTTCAATTTTCCCTCCACAATTTACCCTCCACAATTTACCCTCCAACAGGTTGCAAAAAAGATCGCACGAAATCAGTCTTTGTTGCTGTTTTTGTGCCAGAGTGTCTCTTCTTTGGGCCACTGACGTTCTTTCTTTTTTGCAAAGGTGAGCTCCATGAATTCTCTTTAATAAAATTAGACTATGCCTGCTTTGCAGTTGATACAGGAGACAGACAACTGTTCCTGCAGAACTGGTAAAACCACAGGTTTGTAAATGAAAAAAACGGAAAACTTGAAAATCACGTTAATCAGCCTGCATGGACTGATTCGTGCTAATAATCCCGAATTAGGTCGAGATGCAGATACCGGGGGGCAAATTAAATATCTGCTGGAGCTGGCGAAAGAATTAGCCGCTCATTCTCATGTCCGCGAAGTCGAATTACTCACTCGGCAAATTATCGACCCTCGCATCTCCGACGACTATGCCCAACTGGAAGAGCCCATCGCCGAGAACGCTCGCATTGTCCGCATCCCATTTGGTCCCAAACGGTACATTCGTAAGGAATCGCTCTGGCCTTACCTGGAGTTATTCGTAGACCAGACGTTGCAACACTTCCGCCGGACAGGTTTGCCAGACATCATTCATGGGCATTATGCCGATGCTGGTAAAGCAGGTGCCCAATTGGCCAGCCTGTTGCATATCCCCTATGTCTTCACCAGCCACTCGCTCGGCCGGGTGAAACGGGAACGGCTATCGGTTGGAGATCATGTTGATACCGACAAGCTCGAACGCAAATATCATTTCCGAACACGAATCGAAGCCGAAGAATTCGCTTTGGAAACAGCTTCGATGGTGGTGACCAGCACCAATCAGGAAGTCGAACAGCAGTACCAGATGTACGATCATTATCAACCCGAACGCATGGAAGTCATTCCTCCCGGAGTCGACCTGACTTCTTTCATGCCCGTTGATAAAAAATGGAAGACTCCCACCTATGCCGAGCAGTTGAATTGCTTCCTGCAAGATCCGGATAAACCGATGATCCTGGCAATGGCTCGTCCGGATGAACGAAAAAATCTGGAAACATTGGTCACGGTTTACGGTGAAAGTGAACAACTGCAAGAAGCAGCCAATTTGGTTGTCGTCATGGGTTCGCGTGATGACTTTCGTGACATGCCCAAAGGGCAACGAATGGTCATCAAAAATGTGTTGCATCTCATTGATAAATACAATCTGTATGGCAAGGTCGCGTATCCGAAATCACACAATTCCGACGATGTTCCAGAGCTCTATCGTCTCGCTGCCTCGAAACAGGGAGTCTTTATCAACCCGGCGTTAACAGAGCCTTTCGGACTAACGTTACTGGAAGCGGGTGCCACCGGCCTACCCATTGTCGCCACGAACGATGGCGGCCCCAGAGACATCATCGCGAACTGCCAGAACGGACTTCTGGTCGATCCGCTTAATCATGCAGATATCGAACATGCCCTGTTACGCGCTCTGACGGACAAAGAACAATGGGAAACCTGGTCGAAAAATGGCATTCAGGGAACGCGGGAATATTATTGCTGGTCGAACCATGCGAACCGTTATCTCCGCGATCTGGACGATATCCTGGAACACTCTCCTCCGCCAGTATTAAAGAATGTTTCCACTAAACGACGGTTACCAGAATTCGACCGGCTCATCATCACGGATCTCGATAATACGCTGACTGGCGATGACGAATCGCTTCATCAGTTTATCCAGATGTTGAAAGAGAACGATCATATCGGTTTCGGTATCGCAACCGGCCGACGATTGGACAGCGCTCTGGAATTGATTCAGGAACTCGGCCTGCCACAACCTGACTTGATCGATACTGATTGCGGTACGAAATTACATTACGGCGAAAACCTGACCGTCGACAGCAGTTGGCGCAAATCGATTGGGTATGCGTGGAATCCAGAGGAAATTCGCAAAACATTGGCGGAATTACCCGGGTTAAAGCTACAACCCGACGAACATCAGTCGGAATACAAAATCAGCTACGAGCTGGACACACGGGTCTGCCCCACTATCACCACCATCAAAAAAACACTGCGCGAAGCCGGTTTACGTGCTAAAGTTGTGTCATCACTTGGTATGTATCTGGATGTCATTCCTGTCCGTGGGGGAAGTGATCTCTCCCTGCGTCACGTACTCTGGAAATGGGGGTTTTCCCCGGAACGAGTGCTGGTTTCCGGAGATTCCGGAAATGATGCAGGAATGCTGTTGGGACGAACGCTCGGAGTCGTCGTTGGAAATCACAGCCGCGAACTGAAACGTCTTCGCAATCGGCCTCGTATCTATTTTGCGGAAGCCTCGCATGCCGCCGGAATCCTGGAAGGCATCCAGTATTATCACTTTTTGGACAACATCGTTATCCCCAATGACCGAAACGAATGAGTACCAACCAGGATGACATCCACTTCAAGGCGGATTTGACCTTTCAGCGACTGAAACCTCGGCTCACTGAAATCTGGCAACGAAATCAGGTAAACGCTTCCAAACAACACGAGTTTGAACTTCGATTGGAAGAATACTGGCGTCCCCTGTTTCAAATTCTGTATCAACTTTACAGTTATCGCTACGATTTCTTTTATCACCTTGAGCAGATCGTTAATACAGCCGCCCAGGGATGGTCAGATCGTTCTGATGTTCTCTGTGACCTCGACCGGAAACGGATCAATGATCCGACCTGGTTCCAGTCGGAGAGAATTTGTGGCGGTGCGCTCTATGTTGACCTGTTCGGGGAAAACTTGAAACAGTTGCGCAACCATGTCGGCTACTTCAAAGACCTGGGACTCACCTACCTGCATCTGATGCCGCTGTTTGCTGTGCGGCCCGGCAATAATGATGGTGGCTATGCCATCAGTAACTATCGCTCCGTGGATCCAAGACTTGGAACGATTGACGACCTTCGGCTCCTGGTCGATGCCATGCGCGAAGCGGGCATCTCCCTTGTGCTCGATTTTGTCTTCAACCATACCTCTGATGACCATGAGTGGTCGCGTCTCGCGCAATCAGGGAACAAGGAATACCAGGAGTTTTACTACATTTTTCCGGACCGAACGGAACCGGACAAATACGAGCGCACATTACGCGAAATTTTCCCCACCGTTCGACGCGGGAATTTCACCTGGCACGACGGCATGCAGCAATGGGTTTGGACAGTTTTCAGTGGGATCTCAACTATTCCAACCCGGCAGTACTGCGGGCGATGCTGGAAGAGATGCTGTTCATCACGAATACGGGAGTCGATATTCTCAGACTGGATGCGGTCGCCTTCATCTGGAAAAAAATGGGGACGTCCTGTGAAAATCTGCCGGAAGCCCATCAGGTAATTCAGGCATTCAATTTACTCGCTCGTATTGCCACGCCAAGTCTGTTATTCAAATCCGAAGCGATTGTCCATCCGGACGAAGTCGTAAAATATATCGGCGAAGAGGAATGCCAGATTTCCTACAACCCCACCTTAATGGCTCTGCTCTGGGAATCGCTGGCGACGCGCCGAGTGAATTTACTCGTCCAGTCCCTCAGTCACCGATATCGACTTCCTCCCAACACCGCCTGGGTCAATTATCTCCGCTGCCACGACGACATCGGTTGGACGTTCGATGATGATGACGCGGCATCGATTGGAATCAATGCGTACGATCATCGACAATTCCTGAATGCGTTTTATACAGGTCAATTTCCTGGTTCCTTCGCCCGTGGGGTTCCATTTCAGGAAAATGTACAAACAGGCGATATGCGAATCTCAGGAACGATGGCCTCCCTGGCCGGGCTCGAACAGGCAATCGAGGAAGAAAATGAGGAGAAGAAAGAACTCGCCATCCGCCGCATGCTGCTATTGCATGGTGTCTCGCTCAGTATCGGTGGTATTCCCCTACTCTATCTGGGGGAAGAATGGGGGATGCTCAACGACTATGACTTTGTCAAAGACCCCGTCAAGGCGGGCGACAGCCGCTGGATTCATCGACCGAAAATGAAGTGGGAATACCTGAAAGAACTGGACGACCATATCGATTCAGGTAACGGTTCGATTCGCAAACGTATCTTCCGGTCGACTCAGAAACTGTTCTCACTAAGAAAAGCCCACCCAGCGCTGGCCGGTCAGGATATGGACCTGATCCGCACCGCCAACGAACATGTTCTAGGTTATGTTCGGTTTCACGAAGGGAACAGGCTGATCGTGCTTGCGAATTTCTGTGAAGAACCACAAGCGGTCGATGGAAACATCATTCGCACCGCCGGCCTGGGCCATTTCTTCAAAGATGCCATCACCAGCAAAGAATACGCAACGTCGGAACCGCTCGAACTCGAACCGTATCAGATTCTGTGGTTGGATCGGGTTTAGCCCGAATACGATCTCGTTTACAGGTGTAACTTGAGCAACCCGTTTTGACTGGCAATTATCCGACCTTTTCCGGAATAAGTCCTCGTCATGCTCTCTGCGACATGCTAAGTTAGCACTTGAGCCTTAACTACCGAATCATAACGAGGTCTCAAGATGTCACTACTCCACGCCGTAGAAAACACGTCTTTCTACTACAACCGTTTTTTATTGATTACGTTATTCGCAGCAGCTTCATGTTTAGTTTCTGGAAAGCTACAGGCAGATGATCATTTGCTTGAGCAGGACAAGATTCCACTCTGGAAACTGTCATATCAAGATAATTTCGGCGAGAAGCTAACCTTCGAAGGAAAAAAAGTCGCCCAGACCAATGAAGGCGTCATACTGCTGCAAAAACCTGATCGCACTTATGTCCGGGTCGACGGTGACAACGTCGTCCAGTTACAGGAGACGGATAAAACGTTTTCCTACCTAAGTGCCGAAGAGTTCGAGAAGCAGGTTCGTGAGAATTTCACGGAGGACCTGGGAGACTTCGGCGGACGACGATTCGAACGGACAGAACATTACCTCATTATCAGCGGTAATTATTCGACCGACCAAGACAAGCGATTCGGTATCTTTATTGAGCAGGTTTACGACCAATTCTATGCTCACTGGAAGCGGTTCGGAGTGGAACTGGAGAAACCACCACTACCACTGGTTATCATTCTCGACCCGACCTATGAATTCACAGACAACTGGCTACCAGATGAACGAGTTATGCCTGTCGCTTCGGCAGGGTTGAAGGGTAATTTTGACGGACTTTATTTACTGAGTATGAACCGGGCGATTGTTGATTCTGAACTTTCACTCGACAAGAACGACGCCGCGGACGTCGTGAAACAGGCCTATATACAGTTGTGTTACAGCAGCGGGTTATTTCAGCCCTATGCCGACATTCCCGACTGGGTTGCCAAGGGTAGCGCGTGGTGCTTTGGAGCTCCGGATTATCAGCACTCCTTCGGTTGGTCTCGCCCCGGCAGCAATCACTATTTGAAACTGTATCCGAAACTATCCCAACATACACCGACTTCTCTCACGGAACTCGTCTCCAGCGATTCCCGATTTCAGGTGACGCCCTGGAACCAAATCAACACTCCCGACCCGCTAACCACGATGGGCGAGGAGATGCAACGTGAAGCACACGCGTTTTACGAGTCCTCCCTGTTAATCGCCTACCTGTTCAAGCACAAGAGATCTGAGGTTGGCAAGTATATGCAGAGGGTCAGTCAACTGAAACCGCTACAGAAATACGAAGAACAACAGCGACGTGCCGATTTTGAAGCGGCTTTCGGGGACGACTGGAAGCGTCTTGACCAGCAGCTGAAGAACTATGGTCATCGGCTAAAACGATAGCTCATCAAATCAGGACTTCTTCCGCCTCTTCGTTCCAACTGGCGAACAGACTATCCGCGGTGGGAGTTTCGAGGGAGGCTTTGGTGGCGACGTTAAAGTTGTCGAACCAGGTGAACGCATTTGCCGCGCCCACGCCGATCGCTCCGCGGGTCACGTTGGTATCAAAGGGGGCACTGAAGAGTTCTTCACCATCCACCAATAACGTTACCTTCCAGTCACGCAGTTTCACTTCCAGGTGATAGAACTGGTTGAAGTTAATGCTCCGCCCGGTGTCGTCCCAATCAACCATTCGCGTAGGGGTGTTCCAGTCCCCCTGGTAATGGCCAATCACCCACTGGTTCTGGCCGGTGAAGAATCCGGCGTATTTGAAGTCGTTCTCGTGCTTGTAATCGAAGATCACAAAACCATTATTCCAGCCATCTGTTACCTGGTTCGAACGAACATCGGCCGAGACGACCAAGTCTTCACCCATTGGATTCTCGACCGGGACGTAAGCGAGGCCCGTTCCTCCTCCCCCGGAGGTATTCACACGCAGAACCGATTCTCCCGCCGGAGAGACGACGCCCCAGCGGTTCGGGTTCGTGAAGTAGAACTGATCTGCAACGTGATCATTGAAGTTCTCTCCGATGGGGAGCGGAACCGAGTTGCCCCGGGCAACCTGGGGAGCCACCATCAGATCATCGAACCGGGTCACCCCGTTGTAGGCTGCCACGCCGACCGTCCCGTTATGAATGCCTGCGGCGAATTCGGCTACGACTGTGCGGAGGCCATTTACCCGTAACTCGGCCGAGTTCCCGTTCACCGTCAGGTGCAAGATATACGGTTTGTTTGCATCGATCTTCCGGCCAACATCATCCAGATCGACCTGGGCCAGTCGGTTCCCCCAGTCCCCCTGATAGTGACCGATCACCCACTGGTTCTGGCCGGTGAACATCCCCGCGTATTTGAAGTCGTTTTCATTCTGGTAATCGAAGATCAGGAATCCATCCAGCCAGCGATTGGGACCACTGACCGAGGTCACGACGGCCGACAGTTCATAGTCATCCGGCAGGGGCCAGTCGACATCCAGCGTACCGATTCCCAAGCCCTTGTTCCCGGAAGCGTTCACCTGCAAATATTTTTCGGAACCATTTGTTTCTACGGTCCACAAGCCCGGATTGTTGTAACTCAGTTGA
>JAGQQC010000200.1 GCA_020426395.1 Planctomycetaceae bacterium | reverse complement strand
TGTTTCCCTTATTCTATGTAGCAACCGCCCGGGAGCAAATTCCAGCATGCTCTATCGGAACTCCTTTTCCCAAACTCGGTCAGATTCTATCCCTACGCTCTCTTCAAGTCGGAAAATTCAGGGGTTTCCAGTGGGAAAACAGAGTCAATTGCCCGATTTTCCATATTTGGCAAAACGGCGGGGTGAAAACTGTAACTTATTGACAAAACAGTAATTATTGATATGTTGGAATGTTAGAGAAGTCCGCGTCTGTTGAACATGAGTCGATGGATCGGTCTTCTACACCCTACCTGTAGGATTCACTCCCACCGAAATTGAATCAAACCTAAATATTGCGTTTACCGCAAAGATCAACATTCCCGCCCGAGTTGGACACTCTCATAAGATTATAAGTGCTTTTTATCAACTGAGATGTCCAGCAACCCTGGGCAAACCTACCTTCAAGACCAACCTGATTACTTCTCATCCTATTATCATCTTTCCGACAGGATGTCTGTCTGATTGATCACCCCAGGAAGTTATTATGAGTCGAACAATGCTGATTTGTCGAAACCTGCTTCTCCCTGTGCTGGGCTCTCTTTTCGTCTCGCTGTCTGTTCAGGCTGAAACAACGACACCGGCCAAACAAGAAGCCGAGGCTGCTTCTTTGAAAGCGATTCGGATTGAAGTCGCAACTCCGGAGAAAGTCACAATTCGCGGGAAGGATGCCCGGCAGCAAATTCTGGTCACTGGGGAACAAGCCGACGGCAAACTGCGCGATCTGACTCGCGAAGCAGAATACAAAATTGAACCTGCCGAAATCGCCTCTGTTGACTCCGAAGGTTTAGTAAAGCCTCTATCCGACGGTTCCGCCAAATTAGTCGCCAGCGTTGGTCAGTTTCACTCTGAAATTCCTCTCGAAATCTCTGGCATCAGCAACCCATTGCCGATCAACTTCAAAAACCAGATTGTTCCCGTCTTCAGTAAACTGAACTGTAACGGTGGAGGATGCCACGGAAAATCAGGCGGACAGAATGGCTTCCGGCTTTCGCTCCTCGGTTTCTATCCAGATGAAGATTACGAATACCTGGTCAAAGAAAACCGGGGACGCCGACTTTTCCCTCCCGCACCGGGAGAAAGCTTACTGCTCACCAAAGCCATCGGAAAATCTCCCCACGGGGGTGGTAAGCGGATGGATGAAGATAGCTACGAGTATCGTATGCTCTTCAGTTGGATCGCGCAGGGGATGCCTTACGGTACCGATTCCGATCCTGTGGTCACAAAAATCGAATGCTTCCCGAAATCACGGGTAATGAATCATCACTCCGAACAACAAATTACCGTCATGGCGACTTATAGTGACGGTAGCACGGAAGATGTCACCCCGATGGCGTTGTTCGAGCCCAACGACACAGAAATGGCGGACGTCAACAAAACAGGTCTGGTAACGACTCTCGACCTCTCGGGTGAAGTCGCCATCATGGCCCGTTATCAAGGTCAGGTGAGCACTTTTCGGGCAACCGTTCCCCTGGGTGCGGATATCCCCAGTTTCCCCGAATCTGACAATCTGATCGACATCGCCGTCTTTAACAAACTCAAAGTTCTGGGAATTCCTCCCTCAGAAATCTGTGACGACAATACCTTTATCCGCCGGGTCACCATCGACATTGCTGGTCGACTTCCCACCGAAGCCGAAGTTCGCGCTTTCGTCACAGATGAAACCCCTGACAAACGAGCACGCTGGATCGATCAACTGCTCGACAGCCGGGAGTACGCCGACTACTTCGCCAAAAAATGGAATATGATCCTGCGGAATAAACCCAACGGAGCGAACGATGCCCCGGGTACATACGGATTCTATGAATGGATCTGGAACGGCATGTACGAAAACAAACCGTACGATCGCTTCGTTTCCGAACTGATGACCGCCGCGGGTGATCCAACCCGAAATCCGGCCGTCATCTGGTACCGTAGCGTGAATGAAAACAACGAGCAGGTTGAAGACACAGCCCAACTCTTCCTGGGCGTTCGTATTCAATGTGCCCGCTGCCACCATCATCCGTTCGAAAAATGGAGCCAGAACGACTACTACAGTCTGTCCGCGTTCTTCTCTCGCATCGGTTACAAAGAAATGGACGACGTCCGTTATGCCCACGGAAGCGAGAAAATTCTGGTGCATAATGAAGGAAAAGCCGAATCCCAAAACCCGAAAGATGGCCAGATGCTCGTTCCAGCGGGTCTCGGTTCCGACCCATTTGCCATCGCTAACGACCGTGACCCGCGGGCTTTCCTGGCCGAATGGATGTCTGCTCCTGAAAACCCGTTCTTTGCCAAATCATTGGTAAATCGATATTGGAAACATTTCTTCAGCCGCGGCATCGTCGAACCGGAAGATGACATGCGGGAAACCAACCCGCCGACCAACCCCGAGCTCCTCGACGGTCTCGCTCAGCACTTCATTGAGAGTGGCTTTGATCTGAAGGATCTTGTTCGCACGATCTGTAACTCAAAAACGTATCAATTGAGTGCTTTTCCGAACGAATATAACCTGAACGATAAACAAAACTTTTCTCGCTATTATCCGAAACGACTCACCGCCGAAGTGCTGTACGACGGCTTCCATCTGGTGACCAATACGTCCGAGAATTTCTCCGGTTTGCCCACTGGTAGTCGTTCAGTCGAATTGCGCGACCCCAACGCAGGCCCGTACTTCCTGAAAGTCTTTGGTCAACCTCAAGGAGATACCGCTTGCGAGTGTGAGCGGTCACAAGACGCCAACCTGGCCCAAAGTCTACACTTGCTGAATAGCACAGAAGTCCAGAACAAAGTTGCTAACGATTCAGGTCGAGCGGCCTTGCTTGCTAAAGACGAAAGCCGTTCAGCCGAAGAGAAAGTCCGCGAACTCTATCGCTGGATGTATTCTCGTGAACCCAAAGCAGACGAACTCTCGGTTGCCCTCGCACATATTGAAAAGAACAAGGAAAACCCGCGTACTGCCTACGAAGATATTGTCTGGGCTTTGATTAATACCAAAGAGTTCCTGTTCAACCACTAACAGTGACCGCAGCCCAATACATATACATACAAACACGCACCACAATCTGAAGATTAAAGCTCTCAGGGGTGAGAAAAAGCGAATCGCTTGTTTTCTCCCCCCTTACCGCAAGGTAAACTGGAACGCATATCGGACAAGGCTGTCCAACCCTTAAACCACCAGCAATAGGGGGGTAATGCCCGTTACAACAGGCTGCCCCCACCATCCCCGCCTGACCATTGCTGGTTCCTTCCTTAATTGACTCCTGCCTCTCTTAGAGTGATTCTCGATTTCAAATCGAGTTTTACATCTTCTCCTTAACGCATGATATCGGAAATCATCATGGGATCGTGTCTGAACCCGTTTCGACCAAGACAGTTGAGCTTGTTAAACTTCGCACTTCTTCTCTGCGGATTATTCCTGGTTCCCCTGTCCGACCAGATCATCGCTCAGCTACCAGTCACAACACTCCGTTCCGTAGCTCCACTTGGAGCACAGGCGGGGACCACGGTGGAAGTCAGTATCACCAGTGGTGATGAAGCAGGTGACGTCACCCGGTTGCTATTCAATCATCCGGGCATCACAGCGCAACCCAAAATGGAGGGAGAAGGGGAGGCTGCTAAACCTGTTCCTCAAAAATTTCTCGTCAATATCGCCCCCGATGTACCCACGGGAACTTATGAAGTTCGAGCCGAAGGTTTCTTTGGGGTCAGTAATCCGCGCCGATTTGATATTTCCAGCCTGAAGGAATTTCAGGAAGCCGAACCGAATAACTCGTTCGAGCAGGCGACCCCGATCGAACTGGAAAGTGTCGCCAATGGAGTCGTACATGCTGCAGGCGAAATTGATTGCTTCAAATTCGACGCCAAACAGGGACAACGTCTACTCGCCTACGCCCGTGCGGCGCAACTCGATTCTCGCTTGAATGCCGTTCTGGAAATTTATGACGCGAACGGAAAACGAATCGGCTTTGCACGTAACAATAAAAAATACGATGCTTTAGTTGATGTCGTTTTACCAACGGATGGAACGTACTTTTTGAAGATCTTCGACCTGCAATTCCTCGGATCAGTCGATCATGGTTATCGTATTTCTGTAAGTACCAAACCCTATATCGATTATGTCATTCCTGCTTCGGTCCCCGCTGGTCAAACAAGCGAGGTCACCTTGTACGGACGAAATCTCCCCGGTGGAACTCCTACAGATCAACAGGCAAACGGTCGGCCACTCGACATGCTCAAAGTGCAGATCACGGCTCCCGAAAAGACAGACAACCTGCCGGCAAACGAACTCTTCTACTCCTCGCAGTATGATGTCGATGGTTTTACCTACCGGTTCCAGCAAGAGAACCTCGTTTCCAATCCCGTGACCTTGTATTTTGCTGATGCCCCCGTTGGGTTCGAACAGGAACCGAATGACACGCTCGGAGAAGCACAAGCAATCACCGTACCGGGTGAATATACTGGCCAGTTCCAATCGACAGGGGACAGCGATTATTACACCTTTGAGGCGAAGCAGGGGGATGTTTATTTCGTCGAAGTCTATGGTCAACGAAATGGAACAGACGCCGACCCGATGTTCGTGATCGAACAACTTTCTTACGATGCCGAAGGAAAAGAATCCGTCAAACGTATTACTTCGCAAGACGATCAACCAACCGAACTTCTGGGACCTGCATTCAGTACGAAAACACAAGACCCCATTTTCCGATTTGAAGTCCCGGCAACAGGCAAATACCGGTTGCTGGTCCGTGATCGTTACTTCGATAGCCGGGGACAGGCGGAATTTGTGTATCGTCTTGCTGTCCGTCCCGAGTCTCCCGACTTCAAACTGATTGCCGTCCCACTCAAAACCAAACCGATGGGAGATGCCACAGCGGAAACTGGCACCCTTACTCTCCGCAAAGGCGAAAACCTGGAATTGATGCTGCTCGTCGGACGACGTGACAGTTACAGCGGGAACGTGAACATCAACGTCGAAGGCCTGCCAGCAGGAGTCTCCTACGAATTGAAGCCAGTCCCCGGAAATGCCAACCAATTCCGGATGATTCTCTCCTCTTCAGTGGAGGCAACCGTCGGCACAGCACAATTGAAAATTACGGGAACCGCGCATATTGAAAGCCCGGACGCCAATCGTCACCTGGCTGCCACACAAGCGACATTGAAACAACAACAGGATGCCGAACAGAAACAGCAGGCGGAATTAAAAGCCAAACAAGAGGCAGCTTCTGCGGCCAATCAAAAAATTGAGGCTGCTGTCGCCGCCGTTAAGGCAAAGCCTGAAGAAGCCGAACCTCAGAAGCAGTTAATCGCTACCGTGCAAGCTGCTGCCGCTGCGGAGCAGAATGTCGTCACCGCTCAAACGGCTGTCGATGTCGCTCAAAAAGCGGTTGCTGATGCACAGGCACAGGTCCAACAGGCGGAAACTCAAAAACAGGAACAGGCCCACGACGTAGTTCGCATCGCGCGCACGGGAACAATTGCCTGGAACACAATGAATAATGTTCCCGTCATTCCCCGCCTGGCCCGATCACTCTATCTGTCCGTCATTGATGAGCCCGCTCCTTATCAACTGAAGGCAGAAGAAACGGAGATCACTCTCTACCAGGGACAACAACATTATCTGCCAATCCAAATGGCCATCGGGACTCCCCTGACTGGGAATGTCGAATTAAATGTGGCTGGGTTGGATACCAAAAATCAGAAGTTAACCGCCGAGGCCGTGACATTCAACGCCACTCAATCGGCTGGCCATTTCCGTATTTACGCTGCTGCCGATGCGCCCGAGGCGGAATATACCTATTACCTGAAAAGTAAATCGACTTTTGATTATCGTAAACATCTCGCCCGTCTGTTGAATCTTCAAAAACAACAAGCTGATCAGGCGGAAGCGATTAAACAAGCGGAAGCAAACCTGAGCGCCGCTGTTGCCAAAGTAGAAGAGACCACCAAGGGAGTAACCGAGGCAACGAACGCGAAAGCCGCCGCCGATCAGCAACTCACCGCCAGTCAGGAAAAGCTGAAAGAACTGCAGGCAGCATTAACAACTGCCCAACAGCGTGAAAAAGAATATGCCCAACTCACCACAGACCTCTCAACAGTCAGCCAGCAAACGAAAGCGAGCCTGAATCGCATCGCTGAATTGGCTAAAAATGCCAACAATGAAGAACTGGCCAACAGCTTGAATGCGACATCACAGCAAACAGATTTGTCTCTGAAGCAAATTCAACAAGCGATTGAAGCGGCACAAAAAACGTTGCAGCTTGCCAAAACGGGCACCATCAACGCGACGCAAGCTATAGAAAATCAAAACACCCTGATCAAACAGGCCGAAGTTTTGGTACAGACCAGCCAGAAAAACCTGGAAACTGCTGAAGCCAACAAACAGGCTGCCGTCACGGGACAGCAGCAAGCAGATGCAGGCGTCAAAGCGGCTCAGGCGACGAAGGCCAGCCTGGATGAACAAGTGAAAGCAGCAGAGGCCGTCTCGAAACCCGCAAAAATTGAGATCTATCCTCCCTCAAATTACTTCAAAGTCACTATCAAACCTGCCCCGGCAAAATTGACCGCCACAGTGGCCGATTCGGGTCAATTAAAGCAGGGAGGTGAAGTCTCGGTTAAAGTCACCTTGGCCCGTATCGAGAACTTCAAAGGGCCAGTCAAACTGGCACTAGCCTTACCCCCGGGCAAAACGGGAATTACTAGCGAACCTGTCGAACTTACACCGGAACAAACGGAAGCGACTTTGATCTTGAAAGGCGCAGCCGATCTCCCTGAAGGTGACATTTCCAACGTCGCCATACGGGGGACTGCCGAAACCGACGGACCGGCTCATTTCGACGCACTTTTTAACCTGAAGGTCATTAAATAATTAAGTTCCTCACCGGGACCATTAAAACTCAACTGTTGCTCACACTGGTGCTTATCCAGTGGTGCTCATTCAGTTTGATTTATTTAGCGAAAATAATCTTATGATCATCTCCACATTTTCTGCTCGTATTCGTTTCGTCCTGACAGGGTTCTGTTTCACAGGATTACTTTGCGTATTCCCTTTGGACGGATTGGCTGAAGAAAAGGAAGAACTGAAGCCCATTCAATTTGAAGAACCCAAGCTGGACCATCCAGTGAATTACGAGGAAGAGATCTATCCCATCCTCGAAGAGAAATGCATTGCCTGTCATAATGTCAGTGTCGATGAAAGCGACTTGAACCTTGAAGAACTCGAAACGATTCTTAAAGGAGGTCGTCGTGGACCGGGCCTTGTTCCGAATAAGCCAGAAGAAAGTCTCATCTTTCAGGTTGCTGCTCGGCACAAAGAGCCCTTCATGCCTCCGCTACCCAATGAGATTGAAGCAGAAGAACTGACTCCCCTCGAACTGGGACTCATCCGCCAATGGATTCTGGAAGGAGCGACTTCCGATGGAACAGCCCGACAGGTCCAACTCGCGTGGCAACCCTTACCCGCCCACCTGCAAGCGATCTACACGGTAAAACTCTCTCCTTGGGGACGATATGTTGCCGCAGGAAGAGCAAACCGTGTCAGTATTTTCGAGATTGGAACCCAATCAGAAATCGCCCAACTGTCCGATCCCAGTCTGGCCGAGCTTCAGAATGAAGGTAATCCATTCTATCAGGGGAATGTCGCGCATCGCGACTTCGTCCAGGCACTCGCATTCAGCCCCGACGGACGGACACTCGCTTCCGCAGGGTACCGGGTAATCAAACTTTGGAAACGTGCGGATCAACCACTCGTTGGTCAGTTTGAACTTCCGCAGGAAATCGTCTCGATCACCGCCAATTCAGAAACTCGCCAGGCGGCTGTCGCTCTGGCCGATCATTCGATCGTGCTTGTGCAATTGTCGGATGGTCAAATTGTGAAAACATTGACTGGCCACACCGATCAGGTAAACCAACTTACTTACATTAGCGAAAACCAGCTTGCCTCCGTTTCCAACGACCGTACACTCCGTCTCTGGAACACGGCTGAAGGAACCCCTAGTGGACAGCTTGAAGCGGCAACCGCGTTGACGAATGTCCTGACAGGTCCGGATGGAACGCTTTACACCACCGACGCCGAAGGGAAAGTTCAAGTTTGGACGAAAGCGGACAACGGTTATCAAGTCAGTCA
>JAGQQC010000001.1 GCA_020426395.1 Planctomycetaceae bacterium | reverse complement strand
ACCTGCAGATATCCACTCTCTGCATGCGTAAAACGAGACTCGAACAGGGGCGTATTCAGATAACTTCGGTAACTGTGGAAATGGCTTCCAAGCCCTGTTCCCAGAACAGGGTAATCCTCGGCCATCTTCAGGTTAGCTTCCCAAATCAGCCAGCGATCGACATCCCAGTCGTCAAGATTCGTAGAAACCTGATCCATTCCGTATAGAAAGAGCCCCGCGATAGCAAAAGCTCCCCCCGCCGTCAGCCCCGCCATCATCCGGGCGGAGATAAAACCTCGGACCCAACAGACGAAGAGGTACACGATGAGTGAAATACCCAGTGCCGCCACTCCACCACGAGTTAATCCCATTAAAACGGCAAAGAAGACCAACCCTAATCCAGCCAGCAAGACAAACGAAAGCAGGGGACGATTTCCCTGATGTTGAAATTCCCGGCGACGACTCGATCGACGCGATTTCGTCTCTGTTCCCTCCTCCGATTCCTTCATGAACCACCAGAGCAGGGGCCCGGATCCTAGCATCAGGAAATGAGCGAAATGGTTCCCGTTCGTAAAACTTCCTTTAGCGGAACCATCTGTTGTGATGGTCGGATGTTCGTAAGACCACAAAAACTTTCCGTTGCCAAAGAAATATTGTGCCAGCCCAAGCCCCGCCATTCCGACTGCGGCCAGAGCCATCCAGCGGAAGACTTTCTCAACATCCACCACATGCCCTAATCGCTGTGCCGTTACCACGAAGATCAATGCATAAGCAAAGAGAAAGAGCAAGCCCTGTCGAGTCGCGGCCGGACTTAGCGAAATTGTAGACCAGTTGCCGAGATCATAAGTAGTCGCGTCTGCTCCTTGCCACAGGGTTAATATCTCGGACCCTTTAGGTGATATTCGAGATATCCACTCGGGCGAAAGAGGAGCACATTGGAGCCAGACTAACAGCGCGACCAGAATAAGAATCGGTTCGAACCGGGTGACTCGATATTTGGGCGTTTCGTCCAACGCCTGATAGATCAGCCAACAAAGCGTCATGACTCCCGCCGTGGCGAACAAGGCCACCTGTCCCGATCCCAAACGTCCACCCAGAAAAAGGGGAACCAGAAAGATCGCCGAGAGCAAGCCTAAGTCCGTACCCTGAATCAACTGCTGTTGAAAGGGTGACTTCAACATCCGTTTTTTCTGGGCTCGCCGGGGACTTGTGGAGGACATGGAACTCTTTTCCCTGTCAGGCTGTGATACGGTTCCTGAGATTGGCTCATGCCGAACACTCAGGCAGCGCGGTAAGAATTTGCTTCGTAGTCGTCATCTTCATAGCCAGATTCGTAACCTTGTTCGTAACTGGCGTACTCCAGTGAGGATGTGCCGGAATACCCGTCATCAGTATAGCTATCATCCTGATAGCCGTCGTCTTGATAACCTTGCTCTGCAGAATCATCATCGTGGCCATAATCTTCACTATAACCATATCCATAACCATAACCGTAGTAGTCTCCTCCATGACTGGGAGTGAGCTGGTTCACTACGACACCGGAAATATGAATACCGAACATCTGCAACGTTTCAATAGAACGGTAAACCATTCCGCGGCGATTCTTATCCGGTCGCATGACGAGAATTAAGGTATCGGTCAGACGTCCCACAATACCGGCATCAGAAACAGCCAGAATCGGAGGAGCATCAATAATAATCTGATCGTAGACAGTCTCCGCCCAGGAAAGAAAATCGGAGAGCCGATTCGAGGAAAGTAACTCCGATGGATTAACCGGCCGACTTCCCGAGGGAAGAATATCAAGATTCGGAGCCCCACTGGGGTGAATCAGTTCCACGGCACAATGTTCAACGGGTTCGTCACTGCGTAATAATTTGGACAAACCTTCTTCTTTCCTCAATTCGAGGAGATTGGTCATCCCGGGGCGACGCATATCCGTATCAACAATCAATGTCTTCTTGTTCGCCTGCGCGAAGGCAACCGCCAGATTGGCCATGACGGTCGTTTTCCCGTCCGACTTCTCCGTACTAGTCACTAACAATCGCCGACTCTCATGTGTATTAAAACTGATTGCCGTTCGCAGGGTTCGGAAGGCTTCCGACTCGACGCTGTTCGGATTCACATGCGTCTGTACGGCATCGATTGCATAACCACTCGTTTCTTCCATCTTGCGAACCATCGCCAAGACAGGCAGATTCAGATGATATTTGATCTCTTCCGGAGACCGGAAACGATCATCGAGTGCTTCCAGCACGACAATCACCACGACCCCCAAAGCGACTCCGAGAATCAGACTGAACAGGGCGGTACGAACTTTATTCGGAGAAATGGGATCACGCGAAATCTCGGGCTGTTTGACCGTCTTGGTAAGGACATTCGCCCGGTCATCCAAGTCGACTTCCCGGATTTTTTGCAACAGAGTGTCATGCTGTTCAATGAATCGGGCCTGATCGATTTCTTTCTGCTTAATCAACGACATGACCAACGTCGATTCATGCCCCTTCACTTCTTCTTCTTTATAACTTTTCAGGAGGTCTTCGTAACTTCCCTTCAACTGCACCAATTTCAATTCGGCGATTTTCAACAACCGTTCGGCCTGTTGCCGATTTTGTTGCTGATGATATTGGTTATTGCCAATTTGCAACCGTTGCTTCAAAGATTCTTCCGTAGCACTAATTCGGTTTGTCAGTTCCAGCACATCGGGATGATTGTAATCTAACGTCGTCAACAGGCCTTTCAATTCCGCCTGATCCGACTTCAATTGATCCTGCAAACGACTCACAACCAAACGATCCTGCAAACCGAGTTCCTGACTGAGCAACTCATTTCCGACCGGACCTGCTCCCAGAATTTGTTCCGCGTATTGCTGGACGTTACTGCCGTTACTAATTGCCTCTTTGAGCACTTTGATGAGCGAGTCCATTTTGATCATCTGGTTTTTGGCTTCCATACAGGAATTCTGGAGCGTCATAATTCGCTGCCCCACCAGACTGACGGTTTCACTCCCATTATTCATTAGAATATCGGACCGACGCTGTAGTTCGATCAATTCTGTCGCGTTTTGCTGATACTGTTCAACCAGCTTTTTCTGGTCATCCTGGAGAAGCTGAAGTAACTTCTTGGTCCCGTCCTGGTGAGTTTCATTCATGAAATCACGATACGCTTTGAGAATCCGGTCGATCGTTACCGCTGCGGTTTCCGGAGACTTGGAGACGAAACGGATATCAATCAGGTTGGTCTGTGGAGAAACAGAGGTACTCAATTGACTGCGCAGAATTTTGACCTGAGTCTCCATAGGCGTTCCGGCGACATCAAGCTGATGCTCCGGGGGAAGCTGGGCCGCAGCCGCCTGCAGCACATGGTCACTCGAAAGCAGACGCGTATAAGTCGGCATCTGGTTTTTCAATAAGGATTGCCCGCTGACATCATCCATATCAAAACCCCCGTTACTCAGAATTAATAACTGAGCCGTGGATTGATACATCGGCGTCTGCGTCGAATAACGGTAAGCCCCCGCAATCGAAGTGAGAATTACACAGATCACGATAATTTTCTTACGCAACATAATGACGCGCAGAAATCGCATCACGCGAGCCATCATTGCGGATGTGGAATTATCGTGATTGCTATTGCTCTCGTTCGAAGTGGATTGATCGAGATACGGGTTCATGAAAGACAATCCTGGGGGAGGGGGGATTGATCGAAATTGTTAACTGGTAAATTCTGGAGACAGATTACTTCTGTAACTACTCTGCTTATAAGAAAGTACCGAGTGACGCACTCACACCGAATGGCAAGACTCGCAGTGCCTCGATAAAGACAGTCGCGGGTGTCTGTTCCACACTCACGATGTCCCCCGGGGCAAGTTCAATATTCCAATCACCATCCCGCTTGGCTCGGGCCATGCTGACTTGAATGACGACCGGCTTTTCTTCTTCATCCAGTTGGCGAATGACATACACTTTGTCCGCCACCGGATTGGAAATACCACCCGCCAGCGCAATGGCTTCGAGCGTCTTGATCGGCTTGGATACCGGATAATCCTGCGGCCCCGGTTTATTCACCAGACCCATAATGTGTAAAGGCTTGGGATCCCGTTTTTCGACTCGAACGATCGCTCCATCACCCAGCTTGTACTTCTGAGCATCTTCGCGACCGGCTGAGATCAAATCGATTGTGACTTTTGAGGAAGGCTTCGACACCGGATCGACATGACCGGCAGAAACCAAACCGGATTGATCTTCTGTAGAATTCTCCGCGAGCAACCTGGGCGGTTTGGAATCACCTGCTTCTTCGGGATTTCGAATTTCTACCGTCGTACCCGCATCGATCGACAATCCTCCTGCAGCCACCAGTGCCGATAGCAAATCGCTTTTGCCTCGGGGAAGGTTGTAGTCTCCCTGGCTGTTCACGGCTCCAATGACCGTAATTTTATTTTCCCGCTGCTTCTTCATGGTGACCGTAATATGCGGACTTCTGAAGATGCGGCGCTGCATGGCGACCGCAGCGATGGCGGCTTCTGCGTCGATCAACTCCATCTGCGCTACCGGAACCTGACCGATAATGGGCAGATCGATATTTCCTTCTTCGTTCACGCGGGTATCAATTTGAGCCGTGTCTGTTTTATCAAGCCCGGAGGAGATACTGACGGTGATCACATCGCCCTTGTCGATCAGCTCGCTGCTGACCGAACCCACCGCAAATTCAGAAAGATCGACCGTTTGTGCATTGTTCTGCACCGGGGCTCGCAGCGCCACCGGCATCGTGTTGGGGCGATAGATTTTCTGGCCGGTCAATAGGGGAACGGTACTGCAACCTGTTAAGGACAACAGTAGAAAGCAGAAGAATAACCACCGCATCCAGTCCGTGCTCACAACCGGACCGAAGGTCTGGCGCAAGTTGGACGAAAGGGTTTCTATTTTCTGATCAGGTCGAATCATTAGGGAGGTCGGCCGCTTCAGAATGTTTTCGACGGGAGGTTTCCGATCAAGTTAACAGACTACTTGATCTCTGCTGCGAGCCCCTTTTTTCCCGGTGAGGAACCGAGGTTGGAGCACACGAGCAGCCCCCCCTGTAAAATATTTTTGCAAAATGGGCCGGAAAAGTAGGAAATAAGCTAAAGTGCGTCAATACCGCTTTGAGCACCTGTGGGGAGCTCTATCTCCCTCGCACATCACCCACGTTAATTCACGTAACCTGAAGCCGTTAAACAGGTTTCAAAAGTCCTGTTTTTCTGCCGTAAGACGACTTATGCCATGCGGAAAGTCGGGAAAGCGAAGCCAGAAAAGCGGTCCACCCAAACCTCCCGATCTACCTTGACCGCCAGAAACAGTTGTCATGAATGGTCAATTCCTGCTGAACTTCGGCGACATCTTTTCGGAACCGCCGGGCATCGGTCGGATATCCCTTGGTCGGCTTCAGGTCCGGCACATGCGATTGCCAATAGCGATTGAACAGTTCCATTGAAACTTCTCGCAGATATTTCGAGAGCATCGAAGCCAGGGCTACCGGAAAATGGGCCTCTGCTTTTGTTTGAAACCGGATGTCGGTCTGATGAATCCGGTATTCGCTCCGCTGAGTTCCTTCTTCCCGTCGCAAGATCATTGACTCCCCCGCCAGCGGCTCCAGTAAATCGTCGTACCTGTTTCGGCCACCATGCTTGTCCCCAATCACCCAGCAGACGTCTTGTGATACGGGCTCCCAAACCTGATGCAGCAGATTGATCGTCGCTTGCGAGAGAACCACTCCCTTGCTTTGATGTCGCTCAACTTCCTGATTGAAACGGACGGTCCCTACGATATCAGAACGGAGACCAAGTAGCTCCAGTTGGCATTGCTCGCACTCTTTCCGCCAACGCTCCGAAACCTGCGCAATTTCCTCCGACTCGTTCAATAGGGGAAGCTCAATGTCATTCTCCACAAACCACGGTTCGAGAGCGAATTCGGCGAGCGTATGCGGCGAAACAAATTGAACCAGCTCTCGAAAGGTGTGAGGCATTTGACCCACCAATCCAAGCATAGCCAGAACGGAGCGTTCGAGCTGCTTGATTCCCCGACCTGGAGTATAGACCGCTTTGGAATCGGCTACATGCAAACGAACATCATTTCGCTGAGGAGTTTGCGTGACGATCGGTTCCAATAGTCTCCAGAAATCCGTTTCCCGGGGAGTCCATGCAGATTTCCAGGCCACCACCGATATCACGAGTGGTCCAAGGTTCGGACCATAACCAGCTTCATCCATTCCGATAACAATACTCAAACGACCGCACCTTCCGCTCAATAACTCAATAAGGAGGGAGACATCTTCTTTGATAAGTTCCGTTGTATAACAGAGGACTGTTCAAATCAATTCTGGGATTCTGCTTCTCAGAATTCTCAATTCTGATAACCTGTTGCTTTCCGAATGAATCGTTAGTGACAGAATCCCACAACACGTAATCATACGCCTGAACTTGGGCCATCTCTTTCTGTCTCTTTACCATGAGGATTCATCCGTTATGGAACTGGATCTCGTCACGTTATCCCGCATTCAGTTTGCATTAACGGTGATGTTCCATTACCTATTCCCACCATTGACCATCGGGATGGGAGTCGTGCTGGTTTACCTGGGAGGGATGTACTTGAAAACCCGGGATCCGGCCTATCAACAGGCCCAGAAATTCTGGACCCGAATCTTCGGATTAAATTTCGCCATCGGTGTCGCATCGGGAATTGTGATGGAATTCCAGTTTGGCACCAACTGGGCGACTTATTCCCGGTTCGTGGGAGATGTCTTTGGCTCCGCTCTCGCAGCAGAAGGCATTTTCGCTTTTTTTCTGGAATCCGGTTTTCTCTCGGTGTTGATCTTCGGTTGGAATAAGGTCGGGCCCAAAATGCATTTCTTTTCCACTTGCATGGTGGCACTCGGTAGTATCTTTTCCAGTATCTGGATCGTGGTCGCCAACTCCTGGCAACAAACTCCTGCGGGCAGTCACATTGTCCCGATGACACGTGAAGTTCTTAACGAACAGGGAGAACGTCTCTTCGACGCCAACGGCTCTCTCGTCACCGAACCCTGGATTATCGACGGCGTTCCTGTGATGCGTGCCGAAGTTACCGACTTCTGGGCGATGGTACTGAATCCCTCGACCTTTCATCGTCTCTCGCATGTGCTGCTCGGTTGTTTCATCATGGGTTCTTTTTTCATTTTGAGCATCTGTGCGTGGTATATTCTCAAGGGAAAACATGTGGAGTTTGCCAAGCGAAGTTTTCTGGGAGCACTTTCTCTCGCCACGATCAGTAGTATTCTGATCGCGTTTAATGGCCATCAACAGGCACAGAATGTCTACCGTTATCAACCGGCTAAGCTGGCGACTTTTGAAGGACACTTTGATAGTGAAGGGCCAGCGGATCTAACTCTCTTCGGAATTCCAGACGCAGAAGCGGAAACCGTGCATATGCGCGTCGCCATTCCGGGCGGGCTCAGTTTTTTAACGCACGATGATTTGAGTTTCAGTGAACCCGTCATCGGGCTCGATCAAATTCGCCCGGAACATCGGCCTCCCCTCTGGCTGCCGTTTATCTCCTGGCGAGTGATGATCGGCGTCGGCACCTTCTTTATCTTCTTGACTGTTTACAGTTATTTCCTGCTCTGGAGGGGAACCTTGTTCCAGAACCGCTGGGTCATGCGGGCTTTTTGTGTCAGCGTATTATTCGCCGTGATCGCGAACCAAATTGGCTGGGTTGCCGCAGAGGTTGGTCGACAACCCTGGATTGTGCATCCCTCCATCGTTACTGACGAGAATGGGCAACCTGTGCTTGATGAAGAAGGATTCATTCAATACGAAAAAGTGAAAACCGAACTTCCGAATGGGACACCCTACGAACGTTATGCAGGATTGAGTACCGCCGACGGTGTGAGTAAAGCAGTGGAAGCAGAACAGGTGGCTGCGTCGATTGTCATGTTCCTCATGATCTATGTGTTGCTTGGAGCAGTTTGGGTGTTCATTTTGAACAAGAAAATTCAACATGGCCCCGACCCACCAGAAGAGGGCTTTGGCGAAAGTAGCCTGGTGGACATCTTCAAGTCGCAGGGCGAAGGACCGCACCATCTGGCGGATGCCGGATTACCGGGAGGAGAAGATCATGAATGACCTCATGCCGTACATGACACTTTTCGCTGAAGAAAACCTCTTTTCCCTCAGCCGGGAGATGCTCTCTTACATCTGGTTTCTATTGTTGGCAGTGCTCCTCACTGGTTACGCGATTCTGGATGGATTTGACCTGGGAGTGGGCATTCTGCATCCTTTCGTCGCCAAAACCAACACCGAACGACGTCTCGTGATGAACAGTATCGGTCCCCTATGGGATGGAAACGAAGTCTGGCTGGTCACGTTCGGAGGGGCCCTATTCGCCGCCTTTCCGGAAGCATACGCCACCGTCTTCAGCGGATTTTATCTTCCTTTGATGCTGCTTCTGTTTGCGCTGATACTGCGGGCCGTCAGTCTGGAATTCCGGGGTAAAGTTCTTTCCTCGACCTGGCGTAAAGTTTGGGACGGTGCCTTTTTCCTGGGTTCCTGTCTGGCTACGTTTTTGTTTGGAGTGGCCGTGGGCAACATGATGATCGGCGTACCGCTCGATCCTCACCACGAATTCATCGGCTCGTTCGGACAACTATTAAACCCGTACTCACTGACAGTGGGGCTCCTGGGGATATTCGCATTTGCGCTCCATGGTTCTATCTTTCTGTACTTAAAGATGGAAGGTGATTTCCAGCAACGATTACGTCCGGTCATGTGGCGAATGTTTTTCGTCTTCGCCATTCTATTTGTCATTGTGACCAGTTGGACCGCGCTGAGTATCCCGCGAGCCTTGGAGACGTTGCACGACTATCCGTACCTCTGGATCATCCCCGTGTTGAACGTGTTGGCGGTATTGAATATTCCCCGGGCGATTTCCAAAGGTATTGAAGGACATGCCTTCTTCAGCAGCAGTTGCGTTATCGCTGCCTTTGTGGTCTTATTTATTACCGCCCTGTTTCCGTTTCTAATTCCTGCGAGTAACGATGCCTCTCACAGCGTGACGATTTTGAACGCGGCCAGCAGCGAACGAACGCTCGCCATCATGCTCTTAATCGCCCTGATCGGAATGCCCTGTGTCCTGACCTATAGCGCGGTCATTTACTGGACCTATCGCGGTAAAGTGAAACTGGAAGAAACGAGTTATTGACCTGCTTCCCCCCTCAATTTCACGAAGTAGCAACTTCATCAAAGTAACGTCACCCACATGACTCGCTCTTCGCCAAAGGATAATAAACAGCTTCCCACCGGAGTCGATCTAAATCGACCTGCGCTCGGGATTCGATATCCCTGGCTGGAACTGATTTTGCGAGGCATCAAGACGATCGAGATCCGTAATTGGAACACGCAGTATCGAGGTAAGCTGTACCTGTATGCGTCCCGGCAACATGCGGATGCAGACTATTCCCGACAGCGCATTGAAGTACATCAGTTGCAACTGCAAGAACTACCACATGCGGTCGTCGTGGGTGAAATCGAACTCATGCACACTCGCCGGGCCACCTCACAGGATGAGCGGCGCGCACAGGTTCCCGCGAAAGTGCTTGCGGGGCAGTTTGCCTGGGAACTGGCCAATCCAATTCGGTACGATGAACCAATTCCCCCGTTGGTTAAACCTTACGGAAGCTGGTTTTACCCATTTCAACGGAAGAAAAAACCATCGTGAGCGCCCCTCAATCAGGCCGCTCTACGAACGACGTTTAGAATCCGTTCGAAGTCTTCGTTTGAAGTAAATGGAATCTGGATTTGACCGCTGTCGTTGGTTTTCAGTTTGATTTCGACCTGGGCACCGAGTATTTGTCGCAACTGTTCCTGCAAGGACAGAAGATGGTTCGACATTTCAGGCGGGCCTTTTTTCTCCCCCTGATCGTTGCCCGGGAACGGAATTGTTTCCGCCCCTTCTTCGCCCTGTTTCTGCCAGTCTTTGACTAACTTTTCGGTTTTTCGGACGGATGCTTTCTGATCGATAATCTGCCGACATAAGTCCGCTTGAGCTTCATGATCAGTGACAGCGAGTAAGGCCCGGGCGTGACCGTTGGTAATCCGGTCGTTTCGCAATTCTTCTTTAACGGGCTCGCTCAATTCAAGTAAGCGAATCAGGTTCGTGACGGTCGAACGATCCATACTCATTCGAGCGGCGAGATCTTCAATCCGTAGTGAGAAGCGGTCGAGCATCTCTTTGAATGCTTCCCCTTTCTCCAGGGCATTCAAATCTTCCCGCTTGAGGTTTTCTTCCAGGGCTGCTTCGGCGACATATTGGTCGGACAACTCCAGCACACGGCATGGAATTGCCGTCAGTCCCGCCTGCTTCGCGGCCAACCAGCGACGCTCCCCGGCGATCAGCTGATATTTGCCTTCATGTGGACGGACCAGAACCGGCTGCAACAGGCCGTGCATCTTGATCGAGTTGGCCAGATCGTTCAGGGCAACTTCACTGAATTGTTTCCGTGGTTGAGACGGGTTGCGTTCGATCAGTTCGACATCAATGTGGCTGGAATCGCTTGAAGACGAAGAGGATTCGAAATTCTCTTCCCCTTCAATGATCCGTTCACCATCGTTGCTGCGACCGCCGAGCAGGGCAGATAACCCCCGACCAAGGCGACGCTTACCGCCACCGGGATTCTCGTTCTGTTCCCCCTGATCGTGCTGCTCAACCACCTCCGGTTGCCAGCCCTGATCCTGTTGGAAAGCCTGATCGTCGTGCCCACCAAATCCATCCATGGTTCAATCACCCTGTGAAGTCGTTTATTAGCGTATAGTCTAAATTAAGAATCGGAATTGGAGAGAAATCCAGCCGGGTTTGATCCTCCTGATCAGCGCGCTGATTCCTCCACTATTTGTCATCGGACTGAGAGAGCTCACAGTCGCATGAGAGCGGGCGGCATTCTGACAAATCTTTCGAATTCCTGCTATCCCGAATTCTGAGAATTTCAACGAAGGCAAACTAGGTTGATTACAGAAACGAAAAAACGCCCGCCGGGATAAGGCGGGCGCTTTTGCGACTTAAGTCGAACTGGAAAATCCAGTCGATACAGGAAGTTTCTATTCAGGCCAGACACCGTCCTGAATGGGGCTAAATTCGAGCTTCGCAGGGTCAATGACCACGTGCTTCACGCGGCGACGTTTGTAGGTATAGGTGGCATGCACCAAACCATCGGAAGCTTGAATGATGGCCGGGTAGGAATACTCACCTGGATTCGATTCCAGCACGAGCGCGGCCTGCCAATTTTTGCCATCTTTGGTGTAGGCCAGGTTGAGCGGAGAGCGATCTCGGCGACCGTTGCCAACATGGTTATAAATCAGGACAACGCCCCCATCTTTCAGATTGACGGCATCCGTACCCGAATTGTTGTTCGGCATCTCGCTCAGCGTCATCTCGGACCAACTGCGGCCCCAGTCGTCAGACCACGCTTCGGCAATTCTCCCCTGCCGACTCCGACAGAGAATCTGCAACCGATCTCCGTATTGCACAATCGAAGGTTGAATCGCGCCGATCTCTTCTCCATCGTTGAGTGGGCCACTTGAATGCCAAGTCCGACCTTGGTCTTTCGTCCAGTCAATCTGGACCCGCCAACCTGCGTTTTCAGTACTGGTTGGGGAGAGCAGGGTTCCGTCTGTGAGGGTGAATGGTTTGTTTTTGATCGGCCCCGGAATTTCATCCGGCAGGCGAACCGGTTTTTGCCAGCTTTTGCCATCGTCATAACTTTTAGCCATCATTCCCCACCAGGTTCGAGGATCGGGGCCGACTTTGTAGAACAGTATGAGGGGCCCATCCTGGACTTTATGCAGTACTGGGTTCCAACACGGGTGCCGGGTACCATCCTCTTGAACGCCGTTAAAGAGTTCCAGCGGTTCAGTCCACGTTCCGTCGAAATTCATTGAGTACCAGATACCAACATCCGGGTTTTTCTCGTGGGTTCCTCCAAACCAGGCACAGACCAGACCGCTCGGTGTTTCGGCAATTGTCGTCGCATGACATTGGGGATGCAGGGGGACTTCGTATACGAACTCCTGCTTGAGAACGCCCGGCTGCGGGGCCGTCGTATTGGAATCGTAAGTCTCTTCTTCCGCTGCCGGAAGTGACAGAGAACAGACCAAGAGGATCGTGAGCGTGAATAAGGAACGGGGCAACATACCTAAAACTTTCTGTACAGACGAGAGCCAACAGACAAAATCAAATGGACCTATATGGTTAAGTGCGGCGAGGGAAGATGCAACCTCCGGTCCCGGGAGATTCCTTTTTCAACGGGAAAACACCTATCTTTTCTCCGAATCGAGCATTCCTTGACCAGGTAAGGACGGCTCTCCTAAAATCGCATCCCTGTCCTCAGGTCTCCACCAACAAAACCTGTCTCCCCAGGTTGGCCTTCTCAAACCGAAATATTGATCACCATGACAACAGTCCGAACCCGTTTTGCCCCCAGTCCGACCGGTTATATGCATATCGGAGGGATGCGTACCGCTCTCTTCAACTGGTTGTGGGCTCGACACAATAACGGTGTCTTCGTATTGCGGGTGGACGACACCGACCGCCAGAGAAATGTGGAGGAAGCCCTCGGCCCCATTCTGCAGGCCTTCAAATGGCTCAATCTCGATTGGGATGAAGGACCCGAAGTGGGTGGACCGCATGGCCCCTACTTTCAATCGGAACGAGGGGAACTTTACTCGGCGGCAGTTGAAAAACTGCTGGCGGAAGGAAAAGCGTATCGCGATTACGACACTCCCGAACAAATTCAGGCAGACCGGGAAGCGGCTCAGAAAGAAAAGCGACCTTATATCAACATCCGCCGTTCACTCGAATTGCCCGAGGCGACGTTGAAGCAATATGAAGAAGAAGGGCGTCCGGCAGTTGTTCGATTTCTTGTCCCCCGGGATCAGAAAGTCGAAATCGAAGATGAAATCCGCGGACATGTCGAATGGGACGCCAGCCTGATTTCTGACCCCGTTATTCAGCGAACTGACGGAACGCCGCTGTATAACTTCGCGACGGTTGTTGATGACGCCGGCATGAAAATCACCCACGTGATTCGGGCCGAGGAACATCTTTCCAATACCCCCACTCAGGTTCTACTGCATCAGGCACTCGGAAACGAGATTCCTACGTTCGCGCACATCCCCTTTGTCACGGCACCAGGTACGACGAAAAAATTGAGCAAACGGGATTTGAGTAAATACCGGACGAATCCGAATTTCAAAAAGATGTTCGATCGGGCGGATCAGGTCTTCCCGATGATTGGACTGGGTAGTTCCGAGACATTGAACCCGGTGATGGTCGAGTATTATGAAAAGATCGGCTATCTTCCCGCAGGGGTGCTGAACTCACTCGCACGAACCGGCTGGTCGCTGGATGACAAAACAGAAATTCTTTCCCTCGATACCGTGATCGAACATTTTACGCTCGACCGCGTCGTGAAAAATTCGGCCGCTCTCGACCCGGACAAGCTCTTCAGTTTTCAAAGTCACTGGATGAGTGAATTAAGCCTCGAAGAAAAAATTGATGGCTGCACGCCCTATCTTGTGAATGCCGGGATCATTGAGGAAACGGCTGAAAATGTCGAGCATGGTTTTATCGGCTCGGTCATTCTCTCACTGGGTGATCGGTTGAAACTCTTCTCCGACATCCTCGATGTCGCCTACTTCTTCCAGGAAGATATTGCTTACAGTGAGAAAGATTTCAATAAACGGGTCGCTAAAGAAGGTGTCCCCGAATTACTCACCGAATACAGCGTCCGCATCGCCGAGCTGGACGAGTTCACCGTCGAAAACCTGGAAGAGACGTTAAAAACCTTGTGCGAAGAAAAAGAGGTTTCGACCGGTCTCTTAATCCATGGCCTCCGCATCGCCGTCACCGGCAGCCCCGTCGGGCCAGGAGTCTACGACTGCCTGTTGCTTGTTGGCAAAGACAAATCGATCGAACGGATCAAAGCCGCAGTGAATAAAGTGGTGACCTAAGTCTTCAGAGCACTCAATGTCCAATGCCGGTCCGAGGTCGCCTTCAGAGTGAACCGATCGATCCCTGCCTCGTGGCAAAGGGCATCCAGTTCTTTTAAGGTAAGTGCCGCACGTAACGAATCGGTAAACAACTGTCGGGCCCTGGGAGATTCTTCCCCTGCATACAGTTCGACCAGTTGCTCCAATTCTTTTTCGTGGGCCGGTCGCAATAAATCACGTACGAACAAGAAGCCGCCCGGTTTCAACGCCCGATACATCTCACCGAGAACTGGCCCCGGTTCGGGAATATGATGCACAATGCTGTTCGACATGACGAGGTCGAACAAGCCAAGTTCTTCGGGCAAACCCTTCGCATCAACCAGTTTCAACTCAACTTGGTTTTCCAATCCGGCCTCTTCCACATTTTTGCGAGCCAGCTTCAACATCTCCTCGGCCAGATCAATGGCGATGATTTGATGAGATTCCGTGGCCTGTAAACAAAGTTCGATCGGGATGAGAGCCGTCCCCGTTCCAACATCAAGCACCCGTAGCGTTTCATCCAGTCCGCATTGAGCGACTTCCCAGAGCAAATCGGTCACGAAAACCTGATTCACTTCGCTGTGGTCCATCTCATTGTATTCCCGGGCCTCTTCAGCATCGTCCATGACTTCCGGTTCAAGCACTCGAGGAATCATTGGCTCTGTCTCCACGGAAAATTGAGTCAATCGGTCTGTTGTGATTCTCGTTGACGACGACATTCCACAACAATGCGAATCGGTTCGTAGTCAATCTCTTCATTCAAATAATCATAAATCGGACGCAACCGTTCGTCACCGACCTCATCAATGGCAGTTTCAATTCGATCCACTATTTTTTCATCCACCCAGGGGGTCGCATTGGTGAGCTGGTGATATTGAATATATCGTGACAGATAACCACTCACCGTGGTGGCGGCTCGTCCGAGTTCTTCGGCAATCTGGTACACATTTTTTCCATCCGCAAACAGATTGAAGGCCTCAGTAACGGTTTCGTTCAACTTCTTCGTGGGGGTGACCGCTTTTTTTCGAGGCACCGGTTTCTCCAGATCGATATCCTGTGACAATTGGTGGGTCTGACACCAGGTCGTGATCTCCGTGAGAAAACGTTCGCCGTAGTCTTCACTTTTTTTCTGCCCGATCCCTTTTACTTCCAATAGATGTTCCGAGGTCGAAGGCCGATGCCGGGCGAGACCACGTAACGTTTCGTCACTGAAAACCATATAGGGTTTAAGCCCCTGCTGCTCTGCCGTTTCAAAACGAAGTTGCCGCAAATGTTGAAAGAGATCGTGATCCACTCCGTCCCAGGCGTCTCCTTCGACATCCTGTCGCTGACGGCTAGCCCGTTCTGCCTTGCTTTCGATACGAGGTTGAATCAGTGTCGGGGTGCGTTCTCCCTTTAATACCTGCCAACCCGTTTCCGTCAATTTCAGAACCTGAAATTCCTCTCCTTCTTTGTGCAGAAACTCCTGAGCGACAAGTTGATTGATCCAATTACGAATTGTGGCCAGACTTTCGCTTTTCAACAAACCGTAGGTACTCAAACTGTTGTGTCCGTTGGCAAGTACCTTTTTGTCTCGGGATCCTTTTAATACGGCAGCGGTGTAACTTGTCCCGAACCGCTGATCTTGCCGATAGACTGAGGATAAAATCTTTTGCGATAAAACCAGTGGTTCCTCAACAGGTTCAAAATCCCCCCGACAGACATCGCAATGATGTCCACACGTTTCTTCCAGAACCTGACCGAAATGAGTCACCAACTGCTGATGTCGACAGACATAGGCATGACAGTAACCCAACATCGTGCGGATGGAATTCAGGGAGGCTTGTCGAACCTGATCAGGCTGATCGCTCAAGATCCGTTCCCAGGAAAACAAATCCGCCTCGGAATAAAAGAGACAACATTCGGCCTCCAGATTATCTCGTCCGGCGCGACCACTTTCCTGCTGATAGTTCTCCAACGATTTGGGGAGTCCGGCATGAATGACATACCGCACATTCGGTTTATCAACCCCCATCCCGAAGGCAATTGTCGCCACGATGATATCGGTCCGGTCTTCAATGAACGATTCCTGATTCGCACTCCGTTCATCATCAGGTAAGCCAGCATGATAGGGCAGGGCCCGGTAACCGAATTCGTTTAATGTATTGGCGACATTCTCGACTTCTTTGCGCGAGATGCAGTACACGATTCCCGATTCATCCGGATGCCGATCAACCACGGTGCGGATCTGCTGTATGCGGTCATTAATCTGTTCGACAGAATACGAAAGATTGGGCCGGTCGAAAGAACCCACCAGAATTTCCGGTTCCTGCAAAGTCAATTGATTCACAATATCCTGACGTACTTGTTCAGTTGCGGTCGCCGTATAGGCATGCACGGCGACTTCCGGGAAGACTTCACGGATTTGTTGTAACTCCCGGTAGTGAGGCCGAAAGTCATGTCCCCACATGCTAACGCAGTGTGCCTCATCAATAGCCACAAACGAAATCCCACATTGCACAAGTTGTTCCAGCAGGTAACTATTCATTAATCGTTCGGGGGCAACATACAGCAGCTTCAGCGTGCCGGCACGCATTTCGTCGAAGATATCGCGAGATTCATCCCAGCTCAGCGTACTATTGAGATAAGCAGCGGGAATCCCACAGGCTCGAAGGGCATCAACCTGATCCTTCATCAGGGAAATCAAAGGGCTGACCACTATCGCCAGCCCCTCCATCGTCATCGCAGGGACTTGATAGCAGAGCGACTTTCCCCCTCCAGTGGGGAGCACCACCAGCGAATCTCGATTCTCAACCACAGAAAGCATCGCCGCTTCCTGCAAAGGGCGAAAATCATCGTACCCCCAATACTGCTCGATCACTTCCCGTAAGGAGTCGGATTGGGTCGTGGTATCCGTTTTGTCTGACACGCTTCCCACTTTCCTCCAAGAATTGCGGGCACAGGGCTGGTTTTATTTCTTCTACGACTTCTGTCTACCGCTACTAATCAGATGTAATTTATTCCGGGTGCCACGGTTAGACTCGCGACCCGTGCCATTGTGATTTTGAGTGAAGAAAGACTTCCAATGGAAAACTACCAATATACAAATCAGGAAAAGATCAGTAACAGGCCCATGTCCAGGAGTTACTGGACTTAATGGTAACCCGATGAACATCAACTCAAATTCGTCCAAACATCGGCACGGTTAGCGAGTCTAACCGTGGCACCCTTTTTCATTCTCTTTCACTTGTTTACTGGTTCTTCAATCGAATGAAATTCAGCGGGAGACAAAGCACTACAACTCATTGTGCAGAACCGTGTACAAATACTCCAGCGTGAAGCGAGCGACGGGAGGAAATCAGACGAATTCATTTCTTCAGCGAGAAGAAATTCCGCACGGAAGTCGAACTTTGCAGGGGAGGGGCCTCGACGGGTTCATCACGGAGAAAGCGAGCAATATCCCGTTTGATGTGACGTGCTGTCTGATAACGATCTTCCGGGTGCACTTGCGTTGCTTTGTAGATAATCGCTTCCAACGGGCGGGGAATATCTGGATTAATCGCACGTGGGGGTGCGATGGCCCCGGACTGGATTGCGGCGATTACGTCATTTGGATTATCACCCGCGATCATTTTGTGAAGTGTGATCAATTCATAGAACGTTGCGCCGAAGGAATAAATGTCGCTTCGCTCATCCCAGGCCCCATGCAAGCTTTCCGGTGACATATAACGGAGCGTGCCGGCGACAATCGCCGATTGAATCTCGCTTTGTTCTTCTAACTGTTGTGCAAGGCCGAAGTCGGTAATTCGAATGTGCCCACGTGGATCGAGTAGCAAGTTGGAAGGTTTAATGTCTCGATGTAATGTTTCCGCCTGATGGGCATGTTGCAGCGCTTTGGCAACCTGAATCGCGATTTTGCCCATCTGCTTCCAGGCGTGTCTTTTCAAACTTCGGGCATCATCCTGAGGAGGTTCTTTCTGCTTCTCCGAATCGGCTTTCAATTCCCCGCCATTTTGATAGGCAGCCGATATTTCCGCTGCGGAGACCATTCCAGCAGGTTCCGTCAAACGACGAATCAACCAGTGCAGGCTCATCCCTTCCACCAGTTGCATTGCGTAATAACAACTTCCTTCCGCTTCGCCAAAATCAAGAACCGACACGATATTCGTATGCTGCAATTGAGCAGCCAAGCGGGCTTCGGTTTGAAATCGTTCTCGCCATTTTTTCGCATGGGCAAAACCGGTGAGCAACAGTTTCAAAGCAACGCGATGGCCGGATTGCTCATGAGCCGCTTCGAAAACGACCCCCATTCCTCCCCGTCCGATTTCACGCACAAGCTTATAAGGACCAACCTTTTCCAGCTTGATGGGACGCAACTGTTCGCGCTGGGCGAGGTCCATATCTTTCGTCGATTTCCATTGCTCCATGCTGGCAGCAATGGGAAAGAGTTCTTTAATCTCTTCCGCCAAATGAGGGTATCGCTTCACGTACACTTCAAGTTCCGGAAGAGTCCCTTTGCGCATCTCTTCCAGATATTGCGTCAGCAGGATCTCCAGGAGATCCCGAGTTTGAGTTTCATCGGTGGAGGTCTGGTCCGGCACGCCGTACACCTTCATCTCATAGGCACTGACCGCTTCACTCATTTCCAACTCACTGCTTCGGACGATAGAAACAGAGGGAGTGAGGCGCGCAACTTCATTCGCCAGAATGATTATACATCGGGGCGAGCGGTCAAGGTGAGGCCCGAATTCTGTTCCTGATCAATTTTAAGGAAAGGTCCGCCCTCCTCGCTCAAAACGGGAGGGCAACCTCATCTCAATACGTCAGGAGTCTTCCGGCATCAACCCGGGAATTGCCGACAAAATATGTTTCAAATGCTTTATCGCCCGAATATAGCGAACCGAGGCTGCCTGGGGAGTCAATTTGAGAATTTGTGCGGTCTCTGAATTCGTCAATTCCTCAAAATGACGCAGAGCGAGCACCTCCCGATCAATTTCACTTAAACTGGAAAGCGCAGCCTCCAGATTTTCCGAAATTTCTGTTCTCAAGACCGCCTGACTGGGAGAGGTTAAATGCCCCAGTAAATGGAACGAGAGTGCAAACGAGGTCGATTCGCTGCTGTATTTCTGATGATTGACGCGGATTTCTTTCTTAGCCGACCGTTTCTGCGCCATTAAATGCTTCCGGTGTAGATCGGTCAAAGTCTGGCTGACAATCAACCGGAGCCAGATAAAAACCGAACCGGGAGTTTCGTGCAGAACAGTATCGATCCGTTTTTCCGCATCGATAAAAGCATCCTGCAACACGTCTTCCGCATCAATACGACCATGCAGCCGAGGATCGAGGCGGAAATGGACAATCCGCCACAAACGCTCGTAATGCACCTGGAACAATTCGGCCAGCGCAGCACGGTCTCCCTCGATGAGTCGTTGTTCGAGTTCCTCGATGTCGGGCATAAAGCGGTCTCAGGGTCGGAGCATCAATGTCAGAAAAAGATTTCGAGCCTATGGCCTTTTGTATAGAAATCGTACAGGCCAGCGGTCTCTTCTTATTGTAAGAAAGAAATGACACCCTATCATAGAAAAAGCCTTGCGGAAAGCGTCGCTTTCCGACTGATTCGACGCATAACTGGACATCAGGAGGACGTTACAGGCCAAATGACCCGAGGAAACGATCCACTTCCACGGACTGGAACCCACGATTTGCCGCTTCTGCTCTCATTATTTGGCCTCTATAATAAAGTTCCGCTCTCAGTGAACATGATTCGCCCGATTATGTCCCCCTGTAGCTATCCCCCTCGATCCTTCCTGACAATCTTTCATATTCGGAACCTCCCCTTGCAGCACATGTGGCAGCGACGACTGATCACGTATTGTTTTCTACTCAGCACTCTCGGTCTATCCGTTTGTCATGAGTTGCCCGCACAGGTACCGCAGAACATCACAGAAGAAGCACAAAATCTCCTGGAGAAACCCGGGATTGATCCAACCAAAGCACAACCCGGAACCACGCCTGCCACGACGACACCCTCGGAAGTACAGGAATCCATTGGCGAACAACAGGAATTACTCCGAAAACTTGATACCGCTCTCGAAGCATTTAATGCTGCGGAATACGGCAATGCATTTCGGCTGATTGAATCGATTCTGGAACTGGACACCGACTTGCTGCTCAAACCGGAACTCGTTCCCGCGTTCCAGCAGGTGCAGCCGCTTTCGATCAAGAATATCGCGCTGAATCTACTGGAGAATCTTCCGCCAGAAGCACAGCGAATTTACAACCTGCAACAGGGAACCGCCGCCGATGCCCTGTACCAGCAATACGAACAGGAATCGAACCCCCGAAATCAACAAGAGCTTCTTGAAGAGCTTCTTCGGTTATATCCACAGACCACCAGCGGTCGCAAAGCGGCTGTCCAACTGGGTAACCTCTATTTCGACCGAAGCCAGTTCTCAACGGCTATCCGCTATTACGAACGAGCAATCCGCAAAAACCCCTCGACTCAACCCCAGTTATTATTCCGTCTTGCCTGGGCTTTTCTACAAACAGGAGAACGAGAGCGGGCACTAGCACTGCTCAATCAGGTTAAAATGAGTTCTCCCGACAAAACACTCTCTCTTGAAGGGAAGAATCTTTCATTAGCTCAATTTTCAGACAAGCTACTGCACGCGGCACAACAGAAACCGACGTCAGCCCGTTTTCCCGAAATAAAAAACTGGACCCACAGCCGAGGGAACCTCCATCGAAATGTAATCACGACCGCCGCGCCTCAAGGAGCTCCCCGCTGGCAAATTGATCTGCTCGCCTCTGCATTAGAAGCAAGGCCAGACGGACTCGAACCAGCCCGGAAAATTCTCCGTTCCCTGATCGAAGCCACGGCAACACAGGAACAGGAACTGATCTCGGTAAACGAGCCGCTGAAAATTGGATCGTTCTTAATCATCCGCACTCTTTCCGGGATGGAAGCGCGCGACAATAACACGGGCGAACTGGTTTGGCGCTATGTTCAACCCGACCTGGAATTTCAAAGCGAAATTCTGGAACAACCCACTCCCAGCGAAACCAAACTGGCGGACGGACGAACCCAACTGGAAAATTTGCTCCGCTCTAAACTTTGGCTGGACAGCCGCGGTCAGTCGATCAGCAGTAACGGAAAATTGGTCTTCGCCCTGGACATGGTTCTTCCTGATGAAGAGCTGACCCAGGCAATGCGTGTTTTTGACGGAGACCGACATGTTGAACGATTCAACCGTCTGTATGCGCTGGAAGCTCAATCGGGAAAATTTGAATGGGAAATTGGTGGAACGCGCCAGTTCCAGATCTTACCCCTCGCAGGTTACTTCTTTATGGGGGCTCCTCTTTGTGTCGAGGACAAACTGTATGCCATTGCCATTAGTGGAACGGAATTGCTGCTCCTGACAATCGAAGCCGAGACTGGGCATCTACTTCTACAACAATCACTCCAGGAGTTAACTCGACGGGAAACAGAGGAGCTATTACTCAGTAATTACGAACTCTCCCCTTCTTTGCTCGACCAGGTGTTACTCTGCCCAACAGGCAATGGATATCTGAACGCGTATGACCTTTCTGAAAAACGCTGGATCTGGACGGCCAAATATCCCAGTTTTTCCACAAGATATCAGCTACTCGCAAACTCGTCCGATATGATCGATTCGGGCTACTTACTCCCCTCAACTGAGATGAACCACCCAGGAGGAGAATCACTTCCTGTGGCTGCAAACGGCCATGTGGTACTGGCTCCCCCCGACAGTTCCACTTTTTTCAGCATCGATGTCGCCACGGGAACACTAAACTGGAGGCGAGAACAGAAAAATCTGGTCTGTCTAATCGGAATTCTGCATCAGCAACTATTTGTACTCAACCGCACCTCGGTGGAATCAATTCATCTCGTCACGGGGGAGACCCTATGGAAAAGCAAACTGAACGACCTGCCGTCCGGGCGTCCGCTATTAGCTGGCGAGCTGATCCACATCCCGCTGAACTCCGGTCTGATTCTGAGCCTCCAAACGGAATCCGGTCGGACTTTATCCCAGTACGTACTTAATCCTCATCAAACTCGCGGAGTCCTATTCGCGAGTGAAGGAGAATTATTTTGTCTGGGGGAAGAATACTTAATCAGCTTTCCTACCCGCGAGACGGCTGAGGAACAGCTTGCCATCGCCCTAAAAGCGGATGCCCCCTCCTCGGAAACACTTTATCGCGAAGCACATGCCCAACTGTTAGCCGGTCATCAGAATACCGGGCTTACTCAGTTGCGAGAATTGAACAACCAACATGACTCGCCCGAAGCACGCCGCCTGCTGATTCGCCTTTTGATGGAGCAGGTCCAGTTTGAGCCCGACGAAGCCGAACCGGCGATTAACGAACTTCTCTCGCTCATTACCACGGCAGATGACTCTTTCTCCGTATTGAAGCTGATCATCGATCGTTACGTTCAGCGAAGAGAATACTTACTCGCGTTTGAATCGACGTTCTCGTTTATTCAAAAAGGAATGCCCGACCAGCTTCCCTTAATCAAACTGGAAAAAACGTCACTTACTCCGACCCTCTGGTTTCGTTCTCGCATTACCGAGTTGTATTCCAGACTGAACCAATCCGAAAAGGAAATCATTCGAAAGCGACTGGATCAAATTCTCGCCGATATCCCAGCAGACGATCTTCAGCAACTCACTCATCTGGAACAGGTTTTCCGCGACATCCCTCTCGCTCTTCCTCTGCAAAAAAGATTAGTTGAACAAACCAATCTCCAGATAGCTCAGCTCCGAGAGAAATCGAGAACTGTCGTAAAGGCAGATGAACTCGTCCGCCTCGAACTACAACGAAACTTGTACTTGCAGCAATTGGCGTTCCATGACCCGGAAGAGGGAGCTGAATGGGCCTACCTGTATTACGAACATTTACAGGAAGCGGGCGAACAGGAACTTGCGCAAGACTGTCTCAGTAAGATTGCCACTCAGTTCGAAAGCAGACTCTTCCACGAAAATCTGACCGGTAAAGAATTTGCCCAGCAGCAGCAAGCAGAACTGCAAAAAACCAACGAGCTGCGAGAGACATTTCATGGCGTCGAAAATTACGATGTCCAGCAATATCAGACGAATACGTCTCCCTCATCGAATCTAAACAAGATTGAACTTTCTCATTTTGTCGATCAAACGGGCCCCTTTACATCCTGTCGGTTCTATTGGAATTACCCTCAACACCAACTGGAAATTGAAACCCGTTTTCAGGAACAGAAATGGGCTTTTCCATTTCCGAAGAAAACCGTCCAGGGAAGAAATACGGATCGGACTTCCGTCTATACCAGTGGGCCGGTCATGCTCCTTATCTTGAATGGTGAATTGAGTGTCTGGATCAGCCGTGGTCCAGACGATTCCCCCACCATGCTCTGGAATCGGTCTTTGAATGAAACCGAGGAAGAAAGTCTCTCCAGTCACATTCGGAATCGAACCCCCTGGTACGACATCTCTGTACCCTTCGCCGGGCCCATCCTGGAAGACCGAATTTATTACCGCATTGGAAGCACGCTCTATTCAGCCGAACTGGAAACGGGTCGTGTGCTCTGGCAGGTCAAACGTGTTTCCGAGTCGTCTCTGCTCTTTGGAAATGAGGCCGTTCTGGGCGCACTCTCCTCCGACCCGCGCATGCCGCGAACCATCACTGCTTACAACGCTATTACAGGCGAAGTCTTAAACACAATTACTCCCCAACTTGGTCATCAACCGATCGCGATTCTTTCAAACGAATGCGTCTTCTCAGGTGTCCTGAATGGAGATTTAACCGTCTACGCTCAGGAAATCGAAAACGGCAATACGATCTGGAATCACAAGTTCCCCCTCAATTCCGCAATGGATGTTCAACGAGACGAAGTAGGAGATCGCCTGGCCGTTCTCGATCCGGAGGGAAATTTCCATCTGGTCGACCTCACCACCGGTCAGAAAATGATTGAGTTGAAAGTCGACCCGATTGAAAAACTGGAAAAAATTCGTCTCGTCACTACAGACAACCAATACCTGGTACTCGTTGAAAAAGAACATGACCGGAACGCGAGTTTTTACTACCCTCAAAACCCCCGTTCCTTGCATACCCCATTCCTGGTAAACGGAGGCTGTTTTGCGATCAATCGCCAGGACCAGTCACTCGCCTGGCAACAAGCATTCAACGGAGAAATGTTTTACCACGATCAGATCAATGAACTACCGTTGATGTTGTTCTCGATCAAGATCAAGGAAAACTCTCAGACATTTCGCACTTCACAGATCCTCAAGACAATGGTTCTTGATCGCCGTACGGGCAAAATTCTGTTTCAGCATCAAACCCCGGCTGCGGTTGACTCGTATAACATCGTGCTTAATCCGGAAAAACAGCGAATCGAATTCGCTTTTCGCGACTTCACCATCCGCGCCACCCCCTTAGCGGACGAGCCGGATAAAAAAGAAACGGAAGAGCCTCCCCTCCCTGAGGACGAAAAACCGACCAGGTAATCCGGCGGTTCGAGACTGTTGTTCTCTCTTCTTGCCTGTTATCCTCAACACAATCTTCCTGCCTGCATAGGGCACACTCCTGAATAACTCTCCCTCCCGACTCTTCTCTAACCGAGTCATTTTATGTCGTCCGAGCCCTATTTGATTCAACTCGCTAACCGTCTGTATTCCGGTTTGCGCGACTGGGATCAGGAGCGTTGCGCGCGGCATGCCCAGTTTATTCAGGCGCAACAACAGGCAGACGGTGGGTTTATGGGGCGGGATGGAGACTCGGACCTGTATTACACCAGCTTCGCCTTGCGAGGATTGACGCTTGTTTCCGGTTTGACTTCAGAAGTCGCCGAACGCACGCTCTCCTTTCTGGAAGTACATCATCCGCAAATGTTGAATGTCGTCGATTTGATTAGTTGGTTGAATTCAGCCTTGATGTTACAAGTTGCCACCGGGATTGATATCACGACCACTTTTTCGTCCGATCTGATCCCCCAACTTTCTGCACGACTGGAATCGTTTCGGCGAGAGGACGGCGGTTACGCCAAGTCAGAGCAGGGGGCGGCTGGCAGCACTTATCAATCGTTTCTGACCGTCCTCTGTTATCAATTTCTGGGACAAACCGTTCCGCGTCCCAACGCCTTGATTCAATTCCTGTACGATCGCCAGCGCGATGACGGCGGATTTGTGGAAATTGCTCCGATGAAACGGAGCGGAACGAATCCAACCGCTGCTGCCGTTGTCCTCCTGAAGCTGCTCGATGCCTGGGACCAGGAACTGGAAACCGATCTGCTCCATTTCCTGAAAGAAGTCCGCAGCAACGAAGGAGGTTTTCAAGCCAACACACGGATCCCCTTTGCGGATGGTCTTTCTACCTTTACAGGGCTATTGACCCTTCAGGATCTCAACATTCCTGTAGAGCAACTCCTTCAACCCGCGCAAGTGCAACAGTTCTTTGAAACGCAACTGGAATTCCCTACTGGTGGATTCCGTGGTGCTCACTGGGATGACCAAGCCGATGTTGAGTACACGTTCTATGGTCTAGGCACACTGGCCCTGTTGAATACGGACGCTGCCTGATACCTCAGGCATTGTGAGAACCCAGAGCTTACTGGAGATTCCCCGTACCGTTTGATACGTTGTGAATTAGCTTTTCATTTCTATCACAGCTCCGTCTCAGGAAAGTTTGCCGATGTCCTCGTTTCCGGAATTGAAACTAAACCAGGATCCTGCCGAAGTCGGATTATGTCCAGATCGCTGGAAGGGAATCCAACAGCAGGCGGAAGCATGGTGTGCGGCGGACAATGTTCCGGCGATGGCATTTCTGATCGGCCGGGAAGGCAAGGGAACCGAAGTCTTTCGCACTGGGCGACAATGCATCGAGTCCGATGAAGCATTGAATCAGGACAGCATTTTTCTGGTCGCTTCGATTACCAAACCGATCGTCGGTACGGGCATTCTGCAATTACTGGAACAGGGTGAACTCACCTTGAACGACAAGGTCCGCAAGTTCATTCCCGAATTCAAAGGAACTGGAAAAAACAGCATTACACTTCGGCACCTTTTAACGCACAGTTCCGGATTACCCGACATGTTGCCGAACGATTTTGATCTGCGGAACGAGCATGCTCCACTGAGCCGTTTTGTGGAGGGCATCTGCCAGACGGATCTCCTGTTCACACCGGGCGAAGGAGTCAGCTACCAAAGTATGGGGTTCTGTTTACTCGGGAATATTATCGAACGGATTACTTCACTCACCTGTGCGGAATATTTACAACGTTCTATCTTCTCCCCATTACAAATGCATGACACCGCACTCGGCGCCCCGGAAAGCTGGTATGACGGCGAGAATCCCAAGGTCAACCGAATCGCCGAAATCCGTTCGCCTGAGGCACAACTTTCGGCCAACTGGAATTGGAATGAAAAATACTGGCAATCCTTGGGAGCACCCTGGGGAGGCTTGCTCACAACACCGGAAGATCTCGCTCGGTTGGCCGCGATGATGTTAAACGGCGGTTCCTTTGAGGGAGCGACGATACTCAGTCCAGCAACGGTGCGAATTGCCACACGGAATCAACTTAACGCGATGAGCAACATTCCCGAAATTGATCGGCGCTGTCGCCCCTGGGGACTGGGATGGAAAATGACCTGGCCCGGTTACTCGGCTCACTTTGGCGATCTACACAGCCCCGCCACATACGGACATTGGGGAGCCACCGGAACCTTGCTCTGGATGGATCCCGGAATCAATACGTTCGGAATCATTCTCAGCACCGAACCACAAGAACCCCACGGCCGTTATCTCGCACATTTGACGAATCGCATGCGAGCGGCACTAACATAGAACCTGGCGAAGAACGGTTACTTGTTCTCGTGATTTTTTTCCAGATCTGTCCGGTGAAAAATACCGGACGACCCAGCCTCTTTTGTGGAATCGACCGCCAGCCGGTAGATTTCGGAAAGCTCGTCAGAATGCGTGACACAGGAACCCAGGTCATTCAGCAGGCCATCTTTCAAACGATAGATCCAACCATGCACCGCCAGCTCCTGCCCACGATCCCAGGCATCCTGCACAATCGTTGTATGACAGACATTATGCACTTGCTCGATCACGTTTAACTCACAAAGAGTATCGAGTTCAGTGGCATTGTCAGCACACGCTGCCAAAACATTTTCGTGCTTGGAACGGACATCCTTGATGTGTCGCAGCCAGTTATCAATTAACCCGAGCTTGTGGTTTTCCATCGCCGCTTTAACTCCGCCGCAGCCATAATGACCACAGACGATGACGTGCCTTACCTTCAAAATGGCGACGGCGTACTCCAACACTGATAAGCAATTGAAATCGCTATGTACCACCACATTGGCGATGTTGCGATGTACAAAAACTTCACCGGGAGACATTCCCATAATCTGATTGGCAGGGACCCGACTGTCTGCACAACCAATCCACAGAATCTCGGGAGACTGTTGAGCCTCCAGATCCTTAAAGAAATTCGGGTCACGCTCAGTTTCGCCCTGAGCCCAGGCGCGGTTCTTCCGAAAGATGTCTTTCAACACCCTCATCTTTTACTCCCCCTCGGACACATCATGAGCATCACCTATCAACGGAAGGGAGCGCCCCCGCAGATAATAGGAAAGTTCAGACGCGCCCTTGAAACATGTTGCCGTGCATGCTTCTGATCGACATAACCAGAAGGGTCGCTTCAAGAGAGAGGTCTCTCTTAAATCAATACGTGATTCATCATACGGACTTCCTTAGGGAGAAGGAAGTTCGATCTCCCCGGAAGGTTCTCCCAAATCGGAAGAGGAACTCGGTGCGGATCTTCGAGGAGTGTAGAACTCTGAAGTTTCTGAGCGAGGAGCGGTCGATTCCGATACCGGTTTCGACCCAGGCTCTGTCATCTCGACTTTGACAGTACCTTTTCCATCGGGAAGTGGAACGATTAGTTTGGGGGCTGTTGTGGTACGTGGAAGAGGATCTGTGGCAATCGGAACAGGAGCCACCTTCTGTTTCCCAGCCACAACCTGAATATCCCGAGAGCCCAGTTCCACCACAACTTCATTCAACCGTGAAGCGCGTAATACACTAACCGAAACATTATCTCCCGGTTGATGAGCATTTACCAAGTTGACCAGCTCTTGAAGTGAACCGACCGGTTGCCCATCGACCGCCACGATGACATCGTACTGTTTCAAACCCGCTTCTTCCGCTGGAGAATTTTCACCGACGACCGTTAACTGTAATCCCGTATTCTTTGGAATCACATTCCGAAACTGAGCCGCAAGAACAGCACTAATCGGCCTCACACTGACCCCCAGGTACGGTTTTTGTGAGGAAGCCGACTCAACTTTATTAAGCGGGACAACGGAGGACTCCGCAGGATTTTCATCGCGAAAGGAAAGTGGATCTGCGCCCGGTTCCGGCGGTGCTTCTAACGGAACAGGAGTAGAGCTTGATTCCTCATCGGGGGTTGGCGCCGATTCGAGTGAAGGAGGAGCGCCCGGTTCAAGAAGTTGAGGACCTCCCTCTTCAGGGGAACCCAACAAATTGGGTTCACTCGGCTCGCCCAGCAATTCACCTTCGGGAACTTCTGTCAGAGGGCGATCCGGACGTTCGGCATAAGCAGGACCACGAAGCTCCGGATTCACATTCACATCCACATTGACAGGGATGTAACCATTCTGGCGAACCTGAACATCTACGGAACGTTCCCCATCCCGCTTGGGACCAATGTTGATCTTCAATCCCCGAGCGTATGGCGTAAAACGACCAATATCGAGCTTTAGCCCTCCGTCGGGTGTTTTTCGGACTGCATCTCTCCCGGGAGGATCTGCCTGTAGAACGGTGGAGGACAAGAGGAGGACCCCCACGCCTGTGAACACCAGACCTCTGAAGAAGCTTGTTCGGATTTGGTTCCTTAAGTTCATCACCTGACTCCTGATCTCAGCCCCCGGATTCTCCCCGAGTGGCTGCATAGTCCTAGAGTACTGTTAAATATTGTAAATCACGGGGTCGATTCGATGCCTTGGTCCAGGCGCAATGTGAGACAAACCTGTGCGATGTCTGCGCACATTTTACCTCTCTTTCCAGGTGGGGTACAGGACAGACCAAAAGAATCCGGCACGAAATCAGCCTTGGTTTCAGGCGATCAATTGCGGCAGCCGGTCGGGTTTGCCTATACTCATTCCCGTTTCGCCACGCTCACCAGCCGCTCTGCTCCCCGGCACAATCCAGCTCGCGGGATTGCCATCGAAATCCACATTTGTTCAGAATGAATTCTGGACAGTTGGAGTTGAAACGGTTCTCCCTCGTAATCAATACACTCGTATCCATTTATTTCACGAACGACTGTTCTATTTCGCAAGATGACTGAAAACACCGCTTCCGATCCGAACGCTGCTTTATTTCTGGGAATCGACATTGGGGGAACCAATGTCAAACTGGGCGTCATTAACGATGTCGGAGAATCTATTGCCAATACCAAAATCCCGACTGACGCAAAGTCGGGTCCTGATATCATCATGCGAAACATCCGTGAGGCGGCGGACACCATCATCAAAGAGGCAGGCACCTCACTCCCTGACATAAAAGCCGTCGGGGTTGTCTCACCAGGCACAATGAGTATCAAGGAAGGGAAACTCATCAACCCGACCAATCTTCCCGGTTGGCAGAACTTTCCGATCCGCCAGAAGTTTGCCGATCTATTTGAGCGTCCCACGTACCTGAATAACGACGCGAACGCCGCCGCCTATGGGGAATACTGGGCAGGAGCTGCCCGGGAAGCAAACTCGCTCGTTTTCTGGACCCTGGGTACCGGAATTGGTTGCGGTATTATTATTAATGACGTCGTTTTGAATGGCGAACATTCCCACGGCGGAGAATGCGGACATATCATTATTGAAATGACCAATGGACGCCCCTGGGATACCGGCCAGACCGGAACCCTGGAAGCTTATGCCTCGGCTAAAGCACTCATCCAACGTACTTATGAAGCCCTTGAGACGGGTGCAAAATCATCTTTACAACAGTTGAAGGAATCGGGAGAATCCATCACTCCGCTGATGCTGGCCCGGGAAGCAGAGCAGGGAGACGAACTGGCGGAACACTTGATTATGGAGACGGCCCGATATCTGGGTGTCGGCACCACCAGCCTGATGCACACTATCGATCCAGATGTCGTACTCTTTGGAGGGGCCATGACTTTTGGAGGAAATGAATCCGAGCTCGGCCGCCGGTTTCTGGCCCGAATTAAAGAAGAAGTCAAACTTCGGGCATTTCCAATTCCCTATGCCAATACGAAAATTAACTTTGCTTCTTTGGGAGGGGATGCCGGTTACATCGGCTCAGCGGGATGTGCTCGACGTGACTGGAAAACCGCCGGATGCCCGGCAAATTAAGCTGGTGAATATCCCTCGTCTGCAAGTCATCAGTTGGTGAAAATCCAGAAACGGACATTCGCTTCGATCTGGCGACCACTGTTAAGATCAAACGGCGTAGAAAATCTAAACCCACCCTGTAGAAGTTTTCTGTAATAACCTTACCAGACATTTTTCTGGATAACCAACCGTCCATGGACACCAAATACATCCGTAACTTTTCGATTGTGGCGCATATTGATCATGGCAAAAGTACACTAGCCGATCAATTGCTCCTCAAGACCGGTGCGATCAGCCAGCGGGAATTCAAGGAACAGATCCTGGACGACCTCGATGTCGAAAAGGAACGAGGAATTACGGTCAAAGCGCGTGCTGTTACGATCCGCCACGTCCATGAGGGAGAAACATACGAGCTGAACCTGATCGACACCCCCGGCCACGTTGACTTCCATTATGAAGTTTCGCGTAGCCTCGCGGCCTGCGAAGGAGCGTTACTACTGATTGATGCCTTTCAGGGAGTCCAGGCACAATCCGTCGCCAATGCCTATGCAGCTATCAATGCCGATCTGCATATCATCCCGGTGGTCAACAAAATCGATCTCCCCGTAACCCGCATCGAGGAAGTTCTTGAGGAAGTCGAAACGATCATCGGACTTTCACCAGACGATGCCTTACGGGTGAGCGCCAAACAGGGAATCGGTATCGACGATGTCTTCAATGCGATTATCAAAGAAATCCCTCCTCCCGATGGCAAGCCGGACGTTCCCCTGCGGGCACTTGTCTTTGATAGCAAGTACGACAACTACCGCGGAGTGATGACCTACATCCGCGTGAAGGAAGGAACGCTTGAAAAAGGGCAGACTATCCAGTTCATGAACGATGGTTCCAAACACCAGGTCATCGAGATCGGTCAGTTCCGCCCCAAGATGGTCCCTTGTAAAACTCTCGGACCGGGACAGGTCGGTTACATCGTCACCGGCGTGAAAACGCTCGGTAACATTCATGTGGGTGATACCGTCACGACATCGGATCGCCCAGCAGAAAAGCCACTGCCTGGTTACGAACAACCGAAGCAGATGGTCTTCTGCGGAATGTATCCGATTGACGCCACCGACTTCGAAAAACTGCGCGAAGAACTGCATAAATTAAGCTTGAACGATGCCTCATTCACGTTCGCTCCCGAAACGAGCGATGCCCTTGGATTTGGGTTCCGTTGCGGGTTCCTGGGTATGCTGCACATGGAAATCATTCAGCAGCGACTCGAACAGGAACAGGAAATCGACCTGATCCAGACCGCCCCGAACGTGACTTATGAACTGCTCCTGAACAACGGAAATGCGCAGTTGATCGACAACCCGGAAGATGTTCCCGACGCCGGACAGATTCAGGAATTCCGCGAACCGATTGCGAAAACCACATTCATTGTGCCGGGGGAAAATATCGGCACGATCATGCAGCTTTGTGAAGATCGCCGCGGCAACTACAAAAGTACCGAATACCTGAGCCCTCAACGCGCCCAGATTATCTACGAACTTCCGCTCGCGGAAATTGTGTATGACATGCACGACCGCCTGAAAAGCGCAACCAAAGGTTACGGTACGATGGATTACGAGATCATTGGTTACAAACCAGCCGATCTGGTCAAGATGGACATCCTCGTTAAAGGGGTCAAAGTCGATGCGTTGGCCACCATTGTCCACCGGTCTGAAGCCGAGCGGCGCGGGCGGGCATTAGTGAAGCGACTCAAGAAAGAAATCTCCAAGCACCAATTCGAAATCGCCCTTCAAGCAGCTATCGGAGCCCGCGTGATTGCTCGGGAAACATTATCTGCACTGCGAAAGAATGTCACAGCGAAATGTTACGGGGGAGACATTACCCGAAAACGAAAACTGTGGGCGAAACAGCGCGAAGGTAAAAAGCGGATGAAGCAGTTCGGCCAAGTGGAGATCCCACAGAAAGCGTTCCTCTCCGTGTTGGACGTGGCAAAAGAAGATTAAGCGACCCAGCAACGCCTTATGCTCCTTTGCCGGAATCGTGCAGAGCGTAGAACTGCAGCCACGCCTTACCCAGATAGTGTGGCAGGTCGCTGGAAATCATGCCCGGTTGAGACAATTGCTGCGCCGCCAGATCGCCCGCTAATCCATGCAGGTAAACACCCAGTTGCGCTGCTTCGAATGCCCGCATTCCTTGGCCGAGCAATCCGGTAATCAATCCGGTCAACACGTCGCCCGTTCCTCCAGTCGCCAGGCCACTATTCCCTGAATTATTCACGTACATGCGGTGGCCATCGGTCACGATCGTTTTTTCTCCTTTAAGCACGAGCGTGAGATCATAATTATCTGCAAACTCCGCGGCGACTTGCTGACGATGATCGACGATGGTTTTGAGGGGCAGATTTGCCAGCCGTTCAAACTCGCCCGGGTGCGGAGTCAACACGCGCGGTACTGGCCCATCATGTAATACGTCCAGCATTCCAGCAAGCAGATTTAATCCATCCGCATCCACCACAATTGGTTTTTCCTCGTATAAGAGGATATCATGAAACAACTGCTTCAGATGCTCACTCTGACCAACCCCGGGGCCTAATCCAAGAGCATCTTTATTCTCCAGTTGCGATTTCAGATCGGCATAGGTGATCGAATCAATCCGTCCCGATTCATCTTCCGGTAAGGGAAGCGTGAGATAAGAAGGATTGTGCCCCGCAACGATATCAGCAATTCCCTTGGGAATTACGAGGTAGACCAATCCCGCCCCACTTCGTAATGCTCCCATACCAGCAAGGCTGATCGCGCCTCCCATTCCTCGACTTCCACCGATCAATAACGTCCTACCGAACGTCCCTTTATGGCTTGCAGAGGGACGCTGCGGCGGTCGAGGTAATTCTGTAACCTGATCAACAATCATGGTAGCCGCTTTCTGTTAGCTCTTCGGTTTCAGGATGTTTTCTTTCGTGCCTTCGACATGCGATGAGTAATGAGTCCAGCAACATAGCCCCCCTTGAAACCGGCATCAATATTCACGACGGTCACATTTGAGGCGCAACTGTTAAGCATCCCGAGCAGGGCAGTCACTCCTCCAAAACTGGCTCCATATCCCACCGAAGTCGGAACGGCGATCACCGGGCAGTCCACATATCCTCCGACGACTGAGGGGAGAGCCCCCTCCATCCCTGCGACAACCACCACGGCATCTGAATCTTGTAATCGGTGGACTTGCTCCTGCAATCGATGTGGGCCGGCGACACCTATATCGACAATTAGATCGACTTCGCAATCCATCCAGTACAACGTCTCGCGGGCTTCTTCTGCGACTGGTAAATCCGAGGTCCCGGCTGTTAATAGCGAAACCTTGCCGACTGGTTCTAGTCCATCGACATCCTTATCTGGTCGCGGCAACCGAACCGTTCTGGCGGTTGCGTTGTAGATGATCTTTGGGAAACATTCCTCGAGGGCGGTCGCCTGCTCCTTGCTGACACGAGTTCCCAGACAATGTTGATCGTGTGTGGAGAGTGATTTGAATATTTCGACAACAGATCCGACCGATTTACCTTCGCAATAAACCACTTCAGTAAACCCACAACGGCGCTGACGATCGACATCGACATGGGCAGTTGCCAATCGATCCGAACCAGCCAACCGGCGAGTTGCCGCTTCCAGGTCGAGTTGACCGGACTGGAATTGGAGAAGGAGTTGTTCAATATGTTCACGCGGGAGAGTCATGCCGTTTTTCCGAGAATAGACCGTATTTTGTACGATTCGCTGAGTTCTATTCTATAACAGAGTTTGAGGGGAAACCATGACCTGATACGAACACTCTCCGGGAAACCACCTTGAAAAGCTTTCCGAAGCGGACTCCCTACTTGATCCCCCCGCAGGGAACGTAGACAATCGGCCTCTGGCATTTGCGATTATTATTCTCGATTCAGTCAGGTTCCTCCATGTCTGCCTCCTCTCCTGTGCGGTGTAAACGTTTATTGCGACTTTTGAAAAAACAGCAGTTGGAAGCCATGCTGGTTTCCAATCCCGTGAACGTCAGCTATCTGACGGGTTTCACAGGAGAAGATAGCCTGTTAATTCTCACGAAAGACCGCTCCATTCTTCTCAGTGACAGCCGTTTCGAGACTCAAATTCAAGAGGAATGTCCAGAACTGGAAGCCGATATCCGGACCTCAGGCCAATCGCTGTATCAGGCCCTCAGTAAGTTAATCAGTAAACTGAATTTGAGTGGAATTGGTTTCGAAGCCTCGGAAACCTCTTTTGCGATGTGGCAGCAACTTGACTCCGATTTGAAAAATATCTCGCTCGTCCCCACCCGCGGGCTGGTCGAAGAACTGCGACAAGTGAAAGACGCCGGGGAAATCGCCGAACTTCGAGAGGCGATCGAACAAGCCGAAAAAGGGTTCGCCGTCCTGCAAGCCAGCCTGGTTCCCGATATGACCGAGCAGGAAGCGGCAAATGAACTGGAGCACACGATGCGGCGGTTCGGTGCCAAAGGGGCAAGTTTTGACACGATTGTGGCGGTTGGAACCCGGGCGGCCCTCCCCCATGCCCGTCCCACCTCCCGGAAACTGGGAGAGGCCGGATTTGTCCTCATCGACTGGGGAGCCGTCAATCAGACCGGCTATCACAGTGACTTGACCCGGGTTCTCTGGACCGGTAGGCTCTCTTCCAAGCTGACTAAAGTCTACAATGTGACATTGGAAGCCCAGCAGAAAGCGATTGCTGCGGTCCGTCCGGGTATCTCTTGTCGCGAAGTGGATCGAATTGCCCGAAGTATTATTGAGAACGCAGGTTACGGCAAAAAATTTGGGCACGGACTGGGACACGGAATTGGTCGCGACATCCACGAGGGCCCCCGGGTCAGCCCTGGCTCAGAGACGATTCTGGAACCGGGCATGGTGATCACCATTGAACCGGGCATCTACCTTCCCGAGTGGGGAGGAGTCCGCATTGAGGATGATGTGCTGGTCACGAAGGAAGGATATGAAGTCCTGACTTCTGTTCCGAAAGAGCTGGAAATATCCCGCTGGGGCTGAATCTGCGCTCGAAAAACGTTACTATTCGACCAGTTTCCGCGAATGAGAACCGTGGGAAGCGAGTCCGCTCTATCCCCCGAAATTCCATTTCAATAAAATGCGTCCAACTCCGTCAGCTCGGGCGAGTTCCGTCTCCCCGTGGGGCGAACCCGGATACACCGCAAAACAAGACACACAAGTGGGTCGCGAGAAGCCCTAAGAGGTCTTCCGCTCCGTACAGGATTTAGAAAGCCGAAGCAGTATGTCTGCCGAAAAATCAGATCAGTCTTCAACGTTCGATCTGGAGAAATTCCGTGAACTCGTTGAGCTGATGGAAAAACATGATCTTTCCGACGTCAGCCTGAAATGTGGCGAACAACACTGGCGAGTCAAACGGGGAGCCGAACAGGTGATGCCCAGCTTCGCTATGCCTCAAATGCCCATGGCTGCTCCCGCCCCGGTGGCGGCTGCGGCGCCGGCTGGTGGTGTAGCTCCCGCCCCGGAAGCCGCCCCTGTTGATGAAAATCTGGTTGATATTAAATCGCCCACGGTCGGAACTTTTTACGAATCGCCCAGTCCCGACGATCCTGCCTTTGTCAAAGTCGGCTCCAAAGTTTCCGCCGACTCGACCGTCTGCCTGATCGAAGCGATGAAAGTCTTCAACCAGATTCAAGCCGAGGTTTCCGGAACAATCGTCGAAGTGCTCGTAAAAAATGGAGACGCAGTCGATTTCGGTCAGCCTCTGTTCAAAGTGAAAATCAGTTAATCTCCAGCTATGATTGCTGCATTCCGGTTCGAAACGAATCGAACGCCTTCGGACTCCCGTAGCGGTGATCACGTTGGGGTAACCTCAGCTTCGGCAAGTGGTCTTTTGTAATTCAACAGCCTTAAAACCGTAATAGATTCCATCCATGTTTCAGCGAATTCTGGTCGCCAACCGTGGCGAAATTGCCTTGCGAATTATTCGCACCTGCCGCGAAATGGGTATCGAAACCGTCGCTGTTTTCAGCGAAGCGGATCGGGGCGCTCATTACTTAAAACTGGCGAACGAAGCTTATTGCATCGGTCCGGCTCCGGCGAGCGAAAGTTACCTGACGATCAATCGCATTATCAGCGCTGCGGAAATTGGCAACGTACAGGCAATCCATCCGGGATACGGTTTCCTGGCGGAGAACGCCCATTTCGCTGAAGTCTGTCGTAGCTGTAACATCGAATTCATTGGTCCCCCACACGAAGCCATGGCCAAACTGGGAGACAAGGTTTCTGCCCGCGAAATCGCAGAGAAAGCGAAAGTCAATCTCGTTCCCGGTTCCGACGGGCTGATTACCTCTGAAAAAGAGGCGATCGAAATTGCTCAAAAAATCGGTTACCCCGTCCTCATTAAGGCAACCGCGGGTGGTGGTGGAAAAGGGATGCGGGTTGCTGGAAACGACATCGCTCTGAAAGCCGGCCTGAAAGCCGCCTCTTCGGAAGCCGAAAAAGCATTCTCAAACGCCGGGGTCTACCTCGAAAAATTCATCGAACGCCCTCGCCACGTCGAAGTTCAGGTATTGGCCGATCAGCATGGCAATGCCCTGCACCTGTGGGAACGCGACTGCACCATGCAGCGGAAACACCAAAAACTGGTGGAAGAAAGCCCCGCCCCTAACCTACCGCTGGCTGTTCGTGAAGAAATGTGTAAAGCCGCCATCCGGCTGGTCAAAGAAGCCAACTATAACAACGCCGGAACCGTTGAGTTTCTGGTCGACAAAGATCACAATTTCTACTTCATTGAAGTCAATGCTCGAATCCAGGTCGAACACCCCGTGACAGAAATGGTCACCGGGCTCGATTTGATCGAACAGCAGATTCGAGTCGCCGCCGGCGAGAAACTGAAAATCAAACAGAAACAAATTCCTGCCAACGGGTGTGCGATCGAACTCCGAATCAATGCGGAAGATCCGGAAAATGATTTCCGGGGATCGCCAGGAAAAATCACCAAGCTGCGCCTCCCCGGTGGAGCGGGAGTCCGGTTCGACTCGCACGTGTATGAAGGATATACCGTCAGCCCTTATTACGATTCCCTTATCGGAAAATTAATTATTCATAAACCGACGCGTGAACAAGCCATCAACTGCATGCGTCGAGCCCTCGAAGAAATCGAAGTGGGTGGTATTAAAACAACCATCCCTCTCGCCAAAAAAATCTTCAACAACTCCGAGTTTGTCGAAGGACAGGTGGATACAACATTCGTGGAACGAACCTGGTAACAACCCGGCTCATTCCCGAAGAAGCGTAATCCACCAGACAGCGCCACCTGAGCCCTGTCGAGATACTTGAACCCGATGACGGCCGCACTCCGTTGAAAGTGCTATTCTGTCCGGTTCGAGTGGAGTGACTGTTCCTCCCTGGGTTTACGCCCGCATTCCGTTTCCAGCTTTCACAGTCTGGAAATGGACAAATGCGGCCTGCGAAACCGGGTTCCTAATCCGAATAACTACTGTTACACAGAATGAGGTTTTCCATGAAAGTTGGTATTTTAACCGGTGGTGGAGACTGTCCTGGTCTGAACCCGGTCATTCGTGGCGTTGTGCAAACTGTCGCTAATGCTGGTGGGCAGACCATCGGTTTTCTCGAAGGTTGGCGCGGGCCGATTGAAGGAAACTATATTGAACTGACTCCCGAATCTTGCAGCGACATCATTTTCAAAGGGGGAACGATCCTTGGTTCTTCCCGCACGAATCCCCACAAGGATCCGTCACTGGTTGAGAAGATTCTCGAAAACTTCAAAAAGATGGAACTCGACTGTCTGGTCGCCATTGGGGGAGACGACACGTTAGGTGTTGCCAATAAACTGCATGCCGAATACAACCTCGCCACGATTGGCTGTCCGAAAACGATCGACAACGACCTCAACAGCACCGACGTCACCTTCGGTTTCGACACCTCGATCAACATCGTGATGGAAGCCATCGACCGCTTGCGGACAACCGCAGAATCTCACCGCCGGGTGATCGTCATCGAAACGATGGGACGCCACGCCGGTTGGATTGCCTGTTACTCCGCGATTGCTTCCGCTGCGGATTATGTGATGGTCCCCGAAGTCCCTGCAAACATCGAAGAAATGTGTGCCCTGCTGAAAAAACGTCGCGCCGCCGGTAAAAACTACGGTATCGTCGTGGTTTCGGAAGGGGCTCATATCTCCAAAGATCAAGGTTATGTAACTCAGCACGGTGAAGTCGATGACTTCGGACACGTCGCCCTCGGAGGAATCGGGGAAGTGGTTGCCGAAATTATCGAAAAGAAAACGGACATCGAAACCCGCTGGGTTACCCTGGGTCACCTGCAACGGGGCGGTACACCTTCCGCATACGACCGTGTCCTCGGAACCCGTCTGGGTGTGCACGCCGGTCGACTGGCTGCCAGTGGCGCCAGAGGGCGTATGGTGGCTCTCCGTGGTACCGACGTTGTTGATGTTGCCCTGGCAGATGCGGTCGGTGAACTCCGAACGCTCGACCTCGACATCCTCAAAGAAGCCGCCGAATTCTTCAAATAGGCCGCTCGCCACTTGAGATTGAGAAAAGCACAAAGCCGGTTGGATTTCTGATTAATCCAACCGGCTTTTCTTCTGTTTCGACAGGGAGCATTTTCAGGCAATCAACGACATCACGCCAAACCCAGCAACCAGGATCAGGATGATGTAAGCCAGCTTCAGCCGTCTTTCGAATTGCCCTTTGGAAAAGTGATTCAGCCGGAACAGTACCGAAAGTGAGACGAAGACCAATACAAAAAATCCAATCAGACTGGCGAGTGTCCACATGCGGTGCTGTACCATCACACCTTTCCAATATTGAAACGGAACCGAACTTTCACCGGTACTGACTTCACAATCGAGCCAGACACGGTACATGGGAAACTTGCTTTGTTCCGTCGAGACCAGTCCAGCGACTCCATAGGTGTGAATGATGGCAGAATCTCGCAACAGTTCTTCCGGAATCTCTTGTAATACCGATCCCCGCATTTCGCTTTGGTATACTCTGGTCGTTTTTTGAGACAACTGACTCATCGCATCTTGAATAGCCGCAGCGTTTGATTCGTAGAGATCACTCATCACCGTGAATCGAAACACTTTTCCTTCATCGCGGAAGAATTGCTGAACGTCTTCTCCCTTGGTGATCCATTCCGGGTAAACAACCGCGGGTAACTCCACTGCTGCGGCAGCGGCTTCCGTGGGTTCCTCTTCCGAGTTAGCAGGTAGATCCGTGGGTAGCTTGGCAACTTTTTGTTCCAATTCTACGAGAGGGAGATCATCGTTCACTTCCAGAACTCGATCTGCCGCAAACCCGCCATAGTCAGGATCAATCTGGCCCCAGATACCCTCCGGGGTGACGATTTCGTTCGAAGTATGAATCGACCGATGCAGATGATCCATATATTTCAGGAGTACTATTCCGGAAATTAACACCACGGGCAAGGCCCATAATGTGGATTGCAGAAACCGGCTCGATTTCACACCGACGGTCTGTTTACGACTGACAAAGTAAACATACATTGCGAACGCGAAGATGAGGGAACAGACTCCTGCAATCATCGCAAAGATCAAACTGGATTTCGCGATGTAATCCTGCAAATCAGCTGGATGCGAAGTCACGACGGATTCGCCGGTACTTGAGGAAACTGTCGCAGTTGCATCCATCGCCAATGTCTGGATGGCCACGAACCCCACTTTCAGGGAGAACAATGCTACGAACAACACCCCACCCACCATCAGCGCCAGAGCCACCGCGCGAAAGCGGTCTGATCGATAAAGCAACCAAATCAGAAATCCCAGGAAAACAAATCCCAAAAGCAACGTAAAAATCAATATTAAATCTAACTGCGGTTTCAAATGCAGCTCATGACGCGATGTGTCACGATGTGATGAATTTACAGAAACAACGTTCGGCCCTTTTTGAGTGACCACCACTCCATGGGTGTCCGTCGTCACTTCCACTGTCGCATGTTCGTGGTCTAAAGGGTGAGAATCATGCGGAATAGTTTCGCCATGGGATGGAATCAGTCCAACTCTTATTTCTGCATCGGGCGCGACTTCATGCCCTTCAACTACATGTGCAGAACTCGTGAATGCAGAAAACCTGATAAATACCAAGAGGAGTAACGACAGCGGGATACAAATCCCTCCCACGATGAGCATCCGTTTTCTTCCCACAGGGGAGGTCTTGCAAAAAACGAATACGAGCCCCACCAAACCAGCGACAATAACTGCACCGACAATGGCGATGAGTATCAGAATTAAAAACCAGGAAGGAGTCGTTTGCATTTCCATTATGATCGGTCCTCCGCGATATATAACCGGTCGCGTGGCGGGGTCCAGACCGTCGCCAGTTGAAAGACGGTCGTGGCGACCACCGACCAGAAGAACGCCAGTTCAAACGGGAAAGCAAAAATACTGATTTGAATCGTGGTCACCAATCCACTCCAAAGGATGGTTCCAATGCTCAATTTTTTCTTGCGGTAACTGTCGGAGACTCCCCACCACCCTCGGATAAAGAAAAACCCAAGGAAGAAACAGAGGTATCCATCCCAGGTCGGCTGATTTTGGGCAATTAGCAGGACATCCGAAATCTTGTTATTCGCTTCCGTAAAAATCGTATCCTGACGAGTAAAATCCATGTCCGGAAAAACCATGAGATAGTGAGATAATCCATATGCCGCGCTTCCCATCAGTAGCGCTGCAGGAATCAACAGGCAGCGACGATATAAACCGGATATTTTCGTTCCTTCTGTCAGCTTGGAGACTGTCAAAATCGACCAGACGATCAGTAAGGTCGTGGAACCCAGGTAGAAAACCGTTGGCAGACTCTCGGCGACTCCCCCCTCGGAGATGAACAAGTACAGGCTGGAAAAAATCGCAATATAGAGAACAGAGAGTGATAACGAACTGGTTAATTCGGTCACGCGTTGAAACAAGCTGATATGACGGACCGTTTCTGGCGGAGTCCGTTTCAGAATCTGCTTGTCAGTCCAGTGCCGGACTTTCTGTTTTACCTTGTGCTTGAATTGGTCGACCGTTTGAGCCACTGGATGAAGTGGTTGCGTTTTGGTCTCGACTGGCGGTGGAGCAGGTGATGAGGTGGAAGCTCCTTTGGTTCCATCTTCGCCCACCAAGGCCATCAGGAAGGTATAAAACCCCCATACCATCAGCGCTCCGATCCCCAAAACAATTACCACGGGTAACAAACCGGAGAAGAACACCACCACCAGGACGCCAAAAATCAAAACCGCCTGGGTCACTGAGGGCTGGGCGTTATACCAGTCGAGCAAACTATGCAGGCTGGACTTAAATGGTTTTTCAGCCTGCTTGTGTGCTTTGTGGTAGGGAGAACCGGTCGGGGAGGCCTGAGAAGCAACAGGTTCTGGAGCGGGTTTCGATCGAGGTGGGGAATCGAGACTGACTTCAATCTCAGGCTGTTTACGACGACCCGCATTCAGGTCGATATCCATGTCCGGACCGGCAACCGGTTTGAACGAGCTTTCTGGAATCTCCATCGCTTCCGAATCCCCGCGCATGGCCGATTGCAACTCATTCCAGAACTGGTTAACAGAACTGGTTCGTTTTTGCGGATCCTTTTCTAGTGCCCGTGAGATCAATCCCCGAAACGATTCCGGCAACCGGTTCAAATCGGGTTTGTCGGTTAGATGTTTCATCAAAATTTCGCCGGTCGATTCCCCTTCAAAAGGAACTCGTCCAGTGATCAATTCATACAGGATGATGCCCAGTGCATAGACATCGACTTCATGCCCATACCGACCGTGGGCCACTTCAGGGGCCATGTAATACACGGTACCCACCGATTGTGTTTGCGCACTTCGTCGGCTTTGGGTGATGAATTTCGAGAGGCCTATATCGCCAATTTTGACGAAGTCATCTTCGATGAACAGATTGGCCGGCTTCATGTCGCGGTGTACGATTCCGCGGTCGTGCAAAAAGTTTAGTCCCAGGCAGATTTGCTCCATCCACTTGGAAACTTTTTCCAAAGGCATGCCGCTGGGGTACTCATCCAGAATCTCGTCCAGAGTTTTCCCCGCAACATACTCCATGATGATCCAGTGATCACCGTCACTATCTTCCTTGATGTCGAAGATAGAAACCAGGTTGGGATGTTTCAGATTCAAGCACTGGGTCACTCCGCGCAATTCGACATCCATATTCTGGCGGAGCAGTTTGAGCGCGACTTCCTTACCCGCATCGCTGAGGGCGTAATAAACTTCGCCAAACCCTCCCCGGTGAATAGCACGTTTGATCGTGTATCCTTCCAGCGGTTTCGATTCTGGTGCGAAGGCAAATTTCATGGCCCTGGGACCCTGTCACCTGGTTGTGTTAATGGTGGATTAGTAAAAACGTGAGAACAAACAATTCCGCTTCACAGTGAGAACGCTCTTTATGGCCTCACAGATTTCCAAAATTGTTCCCGAAATAGTCGTTTCCTGTAAAAACTTGAATTTTCCGTTCACTTGCCGTGGGTGGCTATTCGTTCCGGACGGCGAACAAAGTAATAAATAAAAGGGCCCGCCAACGGGACGAAAATAATAACCAGGATCCAGACGATTTTTTCAGTTCCCTGATTCGGTTCGTTCATGGCACAATCGATGACCATCCAAATCACAAATGCGAGCATGGCAATTTGAATAACAAAGATACCGCATATAAATAACGGAGCTAAAAATTCCATTGTTGAGCTTTCAACCGCTTGCAATAAATTGAACGGGGAAAATCATTTACCTTCAGTTCGAATTCGTTCTGGCCGGCGGACGAAGTAATAAATCAACGGGCCAACCAGAGGGACGAATAGAATCACCAGAATCCAAACCAGTTTATCCGTCCCTTCACTCGGTTCATTCGTGGCACAATCAATGACCATCCAGATCATGAGGGCGATCATCGCTATGGGAATGACGAAGGACAACGCGAAAATCAGGATAAAAAATAACAGGGCAACGATTTCCATCGCTCAAAATCTTTCTGGATCAGATCAATAGTATTTGTTTGTAGAACACTCCTTTAATGATAACAGGTTAACAGTACTCAATGCGAAACCGGGAATCTGTTCCGGTAATTATGTTTCCATGCGTCACAACGGCTTCTTCTTTCGCCAGCTCCCCATCCACAAACAAGGGGCCAGGCGATTTACACAAAAGTTGACCACCGCGCCGAAACAAAATGATCGGATCAGTCCAGAACCGACAGACGATATGGTGATCGGCTGCCGGTCCGAGCAAACATAATTCTTCCATCAACACGATTCCTTGCGCTCCTCCTGCAATTCGATGCGACGTGAGTGAATCCAGTACGGCTGTCCCCGAAAGAACCGTCGGTTGCCGAAACCGGAACCCCACACCCGCCATCTGAATTTCGCTATTTGAAGAGAGCCAGGATTCATGCTCGATCAATTTCGATCCCAGATAGGCTGGAGCTTGTGAACTGATCAGATACGATTCTCCCTGGCGACGAATGGTCGCATGATGTCGCGACAGGTTCGCCATCACAGGAATGTCGACTTCTTCCTTCTCCCCCGTCACCGCTCCGATCGTCACATCCTCATTCAGACAGACGAGATACCCTCCTACCTGATCGACCCATAAAAACAGGCGACTTGGCAGATGACTCTCTCCGGAATCGGAAGAGCCCGTCGTATGCAGACGGGAGGAATCTCCACGTGCAAATATCATCTCGTCTAGCCTGATATTCTGAGTGAAAGTCATGGGAATGTTAGTTACGGTCTGCTCACATTGAGTATTCGGCTCGAGCATTGTTGATCTGAATCAATCGACTCAACACCCGATCGATAACCCGTTCTCAAAACCAGAATTCTGTCTGTGTAGTCAGAATTTTCAGCAGTTTGAGATCCTTTATAAAATAACCGATCGGAATACATCTGTGAGCAACGAAACCCGAGAAAGTAACAGGTTGAGGGAAGTTGGAAATAGACACTTCTGCTTAATCGTTCTCTATGGCTGACTTAGAAGCTGTAACTGTCATGGGAGAACAAACAGGCAGGAAAGTCCTTTTCCGGAAGAAAGCCGGCGACAGGTGAAAACCTGCCACCGACTTTTTCAAAAACCCAAAGAACCTCGTATGGAGGAAATTTCTTTGTGAACTGGCTGTCGAGTCAGGGACAGACCGAGGTAGTTAACAAACCGAGGAACAGGTTTTGACTTACAGAGCAGCCTGTAAATCAAGTTCTACTGTTGTGGCGGACTCGGTTGGTTCTGCTTTCTCGGCAGCCGCTGGAGCTCGCTCTTCCTCAACAGATTGTTCTTCAGTTGAAGGCGTATCGTTGAAGTAAGAATCAATCTCGCTCAACAGATCCGGGTGTTGTCGGTTTTCAAGTTCTTCTTCTACCGGAATCAGTCCGACGAATTCCCCTTCTTCATCCAGGATTCGTTCCTGAATGTCGAGTTGTTTGTTGAGTTCGTCGATCATTTTACGAGTGCGAACCAGTTGAGAATCATCGATGTCCATCGATTTCACCGATTCTGTAGCCCGCAGTTGATTCAACCGGGCATGCAACTGGATCACCTGGGCTTCCAAAGTTTTCTTCTGGCTCAACATTTGATCCAACGCCTGCTCATTGGCACGTAAGGCTTTCCGCTTGGCTTCAAAGACTTCCTGTTCCCGATTCAAGGCGTCTTCAGCAATTTTGAAACGCTCGAAACGTTGAGCCACATCAGACTCCACTTCCGCGGCGGTGTAGGAATGTCGAGCGAACTGATAAGTTGATTTCCCATCCTGAAGCATTTCCCGCAGAGCCAAAATTGCTTTTTTCTGTGACTCCAATTCTGTCTGCGTTTTCTCAATCGCTTCCTGCTGGTACTTCATTTCGACCTGTTGCTTGGCAACAAGCTGTTTGTGCTTGCGAATTTCCGGGAGGATCGCTTCGACGTTATTGGCAGCCACTTCGATTTGCGTTTCGAAAGGAACGCTCGATTTGACCGACTCGCGAACATTATTCGCAGTGGTGCAGAGGTAACTCCACAAGCTGGTTCCAAAGACAAAAAAGCCGACCACGACGGCGGCGACACCTGTGATTAATGTTTTG
>JAGQQC010000019.1 GCA_020426395.1 Planctomycetaceae bacterium | reverse complement strand
TACGGTGGAATGTGGGTCAAGTTCGTGATTATCCGCAATAGAAAGTAAGCTCATGTTGAATTGGCGTTCTTTAGTTGTCCCGATGTTATTGGTTGCTTGGGGACTCTCGATATCTGTTACTCCGTCTCTGGCCAGCGAACCGAAACTCCTTTCCGTCGAAAAGATTTGGGACCAGGGCGAGCACAACGCTTTCACCGATATCATCCGGTATAAAGACAAGTTTTTCGTGACTTTCCGTGAATCCGAAGCTCATGTGGGGGGCGATGGCAAGACCCGCGTGCTTGTTTCGGAAGATGGGGCCACTTGGAAATCGGCTGCCCTGGTGGAAGAAGAAGGGGTCGACCTGCGTGATCCCAAATTTTCGATAACTCCCCAGGGGGAGTTAATGCTTTCCATGGGAGGTTCCATTTACAACGGTACGAAAAAGTTGCATGGTCGTCAGCCGCGCGTTTCTTTTTCGGATGATGGGTATACCTGGTCCGCCCCGGAAAAAATTCTCGCAGAGGGGGACTGGCTATGGCGGGTTACCTGGCACGACGGTGTGGGGTATGGTATTTCCCGCATCATGGTTCCGACTGATAAAAAAGATCGCTCGCACGAAAAAATTGCTTCCCTCTACAAAACCACTGATGGTCGTAATTACGAAAAGATTCTGACGTGGGACATCACGGGGAACCCGAACGAAACCACCCTGCGGTTTATGCCCGATGGGGAGATGCTGGCTCTCATTCGCCGCGAAGCGGACGATACGATGGGCTTTATCGGACGCAGTCAGCCTCCCTACACTGATTGGGAATTTACACCGACTGATTATCGGTTAGGGGGACCCAACTTTATCCGCTTACCAAACGGTGAGATGTGGGCTGGCAGTCGTTATTACCCGGGTGGTGCGAAGACAGGTTTGTTCCGGATGACTCCCGAGAAACTGGAACTCGTCACCCTACTCCCCTCCGGCGGGGACACCAGCTACCCCGGTTTTCTCTGGCACGACAACCTCCTCTGGATGAGCTACTACGCAAGCCATGAAGGAAAAACGAGCATCTACCTGGCGAAATTCAAACTGGAGGAGTAAGGCCCAATTCGATGAATCAGCGGTCCAAACTTCAAATAGTTCCATCTTCCGTAAGGCTCGTCTTACCCCAGCCCACTAGCTGAATACCGGTTTCCTGGTTAATTCGTAACCAGGAAAAGCAACCAGACTTGTTCGCTTTAATGGCTTCATCGATATGCGGTTTCACTGGCTCGGGGATCCAGCAAAGCAGACAAACCGTGTTTGCGGGTGAGCGAGCAAGGGAGAGCCACCAGTCGCAGGGTGGCCTGCCCGCGTGATCCAGAACCCCCAGCGATTTTCCCTGTAAAACGCTGTCGTTAAGTAATGTGGCCAGTTTGACAGCGAGTATTGAGCAAGGTCGCTCAATTTCGTCTCTACTAACGGAAGGAGGAATGGAGTTGTTTCGACCTTTCTGGTTCCGCCAATCAATGAATCTATAAAATCGGTCTGCAAATTCCGATTCTTTTGATGGTGACTGTACATCCCACAGAATTTGCGCAGCTTTTCGCATAAATTGACGCGAACGGAATTCATTTTCGAGTGGATTGGAGCCTGGAGTGGCGTTTCGTAAGTCTTTAAGAATCGACATAAGCTCGCTGCGGTCCAGATACCGGGATGATGCTAACAGACATTTATAGAGGTCGAATTTCAAATAACTTACTGAATATGGCGAATAATCGACCGTGATTAAACGTTGAACCTCGGTATCCTCACCAGTCGAGTTGGATGTGCCTCCCGCTGCTTTTTTTCTGAGCCAGAGAACGACTTCGTCTTTGACTGACCGATTCATGCTATACGTCGGATAGTAGGTTGGACAGGCCGGTTTGTTCACAGTTAATTCCAGGCGATGGTCCGATGCAGACCATTTCCATTCTGAAATCGTTTCGAACTGCTCGACACTAGCCAGAGTCATTACTCCGTCTTCGGTGATAAGAAGACGGTGCGAAGCGAGTGTCCATGCAACTACAACAATAATAAATGGTTTATTCCAGTGTGGGGTGTAGGGTATGACTTCAAGAAAAATTAAACCATCAATTATTGGAGCCAGAACGATCCCAAAGAGAATAAGCGACCACCAGAAGCTGAGACCGCGACGGATCGAATAGGATCTCAGGATTGGGGGACGGCGAACGTAGAAATTGAAATAGGTCATGAACGTGAAGAAAAACAATATGACATAGATTAACCACCCAATCGTAATACTGAAAAGTTGGAGCCAACTCATCGCATATTTTCTCCCTTCCGGCCCACAAGTAAGTATAGCCAATCCCCTTTGCCGTTGGTGGAAAATTAGCAATTATGGTGATGAAAGTACGGCACATCGACGATGCCGAATGGCAACGTGAATCAGTTCTACTAAGGCTAATTACTAGAAAGTGAGGTCTGTAACCTATTGTTGTGTAGTGGTTTATGGATATTGATGTTAAATGTAGTAATCTCCGGCACCTCGTTTGCCATTACTCTGTCACAGACTTCTTTCAGCGTGAGAAAGGGGCTTAATCCAGTCGGTTTGCAGCAGAAAGGCGTGTGCCTGATGTCGAGTGATTCGCTCTTGGTGGAAGGGCCGTTTTGTGCCCGGGCGGAGGTATTGGAACGGTATCTGGATGATGCGGCTGATCTGGCCAGTCGCTCGACTTTTGACCCCAATCTGCTCAAACTTCCCGTCAACGAAGTCCACTGGCAACAGTACGTACATTGGTCTCGCCGATTATATTCTGCCTGGACGCGACCCTCCCGTCAGGTCGCCTTTTCCCAATCCCCTTTCACTGCCTGCTGGCCGGGGACGAAGCCGTTCTGTGCCGAAGTGATTGTCCACGCTCTGTTTCAGCGCGTGTGGCATGCCCTCTTGCTCAAAGAGAGCCGTTCGTTGCGAGAGACCGAACCGGAGGTGGCGGAGAAACTGATCAATGAGGTGCTGGTTGATTGCGAGCACCTGACCATGAAGTTTCAGTATTACGAACAGATCGTAATGCGATACCTCTCCTATCAACCCGCCCGAAACCCATTGTTGAAACTGTATCAACTTTGCAAACAATGGGGAGATCAGGCCGTCGAACTCCTTTTGCGGGAATTTGGAAATGAGTCTGAACAGGATGGTGAGTCAAACGAAAAATCACTCATCAATCTGATTAATTACTCGAACGAGTTCTCCTCTCCACTGCAAGCCATCCTGCCGATGGAATTGGAGATCAATCAGTTGTTACAGGAAGACGAATTCCAAAGCCAACCCCGCGCCCATTTTCATCGAGCCCTCCTAATGGCTTGTCAGAAACTGTGTAATGCAGTTGAGTAGTGGCCTGTTTACCTTAAGATGGCAGGAAACTTGGAAGCCAATTTTGAACCACAAAGGCACAAAGGGATCGAGCTGTTTGGATAACTGCTTTGTGGTTCAAATCAAAATCTGATTTTGTCTTACGTTCAGAGGTAGACAGAACGCTACGATAACGCCTTGTATAAATGATGAATGAACGTCGCGTTATCCGCCTGGACGTAGTGCATGATGCCGCCCATGCGGCTGTAGCTTTTGCAGAAGCGGAGATAGTAAGCGGGGTTTGTTTTCGGAGGTTCACCCTGCGTCCAGTCCCAACCGCCGCCGTCAGCGATATCGACGACGTAGAATGAATGATTCTGAACAACTTCCCGTCCCGATTGTAATCGCATGTTGTTCACACAGCTCATTGTCTTCTCAAAGACCTGCGGCCCCATGATGGCGGAACCGACAGAGAGTACAACACCGTGATCGAGCCCTTCGACCGAACCGCCGAAAAGTTTGAAGTCCCATTCCGCCCCGCGACCGATGGCGGAACCACTGAAGACAGAGTGATTCGAAATAATGTCGTACCCAATTCCCGGATGGACGGTCATCGGAACGCTATGTTTATATGCCTGTGCAATGATGGAGGCTTGTTTCCATTTATGATTAACTTCGATTCGACCGGCAGGCCAGCCTTGTTCGTTCATCGCTTTTAACAGGTCGACCCGGGCACCCGTGAGGGGATGGGTGGGATCCTCTTTGATGGCTTTGATCAGGTCATCGGTCGTGGGGAGTGTGACACCATCCTCCATGATCAATTTGCCCAGGGAGACTCCGTACCCGAGACCGTCGAGGGCCCCCGCCATAATGGCTCGATGAATGTTAGTGGAGGTCTCATCCCAGGTTCCGAATGTTCCTGAAGAAACATTCATTCGCACGCTCTCGGTTGAAGCACCGAACCAGGCGTATTCCCAGTCATGGATTGTCCCGGCTCCGTTTGTGGCTAGATGAGTCAGGTGATCATTTGCCATCATCCGTTCAAGAATTCCCGCCGAACCATTCCGTAGGAGATGAGCTCCGTAGATCAGCATCACTGAGGCTCCTTTTTCCCGAGCGGTACGAATTTTGTCCGCACATTCCTGAATTCTTGTAACCAGGCTATCGTCGAGCGGTTTCGGTTCGGATTCGGGATCAATCAGAATCTGATCTGCCTTGGTCAGGCTTTCCCGCTGGGCGAGAGGAAGGACTTTCAACTGGTTCAAATCAAGAGGTTGAACGCTCACTGGGAGGGCTCCGATAGGGGGCTAAAGAGGGCACACGGATGCACGAACGCCGCATAGCGTAGTCCATCAGAGAGAGAATCACAAGCGGGCTGAAATGGGCCTGTAAACCTTGGTTGAATCGTGATTGCAGGCAATTAGTATGGAATTCTGTTGACCTGCATTTTTCCGAAGATCTGATTTATGAAATCGGTCGTATAATTAAGGGGAATTTCACAGGTTGACCTCGTTGTTGCACCTGTACGAAGATGAGGTTAATCAATTAACATGAACGTTTGGGACGCCTAGGACAAGATCTAGAATACATCCTAAAACCCGGTTGTGGTTGTTCGACAACCTGTAAAATAAGGTTCGATTTGATCCATCAGAGGGTTTTAGGATCACTTAAAGTAAGTACGGTTCAGTTTTGCGGGCAATTGAGATGAATCCGAACAGTGCCTTTCAGCATCGACCTCCATCAACCAATTGGGAATCGGTCCCATTGGATGAAGTCGGGAGCGTGTTCTGGGTTTGGTACAAACCTCCCAATTTGCCGACGGGATTATCCCTGCAAATTCCGGAGGTCACTTTTCAGCAATATGCGAATCAGCCGGCGATCTCACTTCGCAACTTAATAATACGCGCGGGCCTCAACCCGCAGGAGATCCATAGCTGGCATCTTTATGGGAACACCTATGATGCAGCACAAGGCACCTCTCCCCTTCTCGACCATCCTGTTCCCCCTCCCGTTGCGGGAATGGATCCGAATGTTCTGGTTTCCATGTTGGTAGAAACCCAGGAACCATCCACTGTTGTCCCCCAACCTGCGGCAGCCATGCCTGCCACTATGTCAGCGAATGCCGCCAAGAATCTGCAACCCGAGTATCTCGAGGAAATGTTTCGGCGGATGGAAAATGACTGGCACAAGAGTATGGAAATCGATCGGCAGCTTAGTAATCAGCGGAAGAAAATGGTGGGGATGATGTCCAAGCTGCAAAGTCTTAATCGTGACTTAACGTTGGAAGAGAGTCTTGCGGCGACCTCGCAGGATAAGGTTGAATGGCAGACGACGCGTAGTTGGTTACGGAACAGCGCGACGAAACTCTCTAAACTCATCAAAGCCTTTGATATCGGAGCCACCAGTTCAGCCGGCCAACGGCTTTGGTTTGCGGAGGTTTATGAGAAAAACATTGAGCCTCGGATTCCATTTGAAGGAATGGAACAGACCCAGCGCGATATTGAAACCTATCGCAAAATGATGCAGACGTTAGCTGTGCGTGTAGGGAGTGCGCAATCTGATGCGGCTGCCGATGGGGAACGTCGGGCCAATAGCGTATTGAACAAAATTGCGGGGCGGGTTCGTAAGGAACGTGTGAAAAAACGCAGTGAAAAACGTTGACTTATCCTCGCAGTTATTCGCCAGGATTTATCCATGGGAAGGAGTAGCCGTTGCCGGTGCCGTCAAATGTTGTACCCAAGCCGGAGGAACGTTCAGGAAAACCCAACTCCTTTTGAACCGCTGCGATTTCAGGAACGGCTTAATGATCTCATCAAGTTGATGTAAGCGTTCCCGTTCTGATTTAGCGGCCAGTTTCTTTTTAGCGGAGCGGATATACATATATTCGAAATACGACAGCGAACCGCCCGGTTTTAATAATCGCCAGAATTGATCAAATATCGAGGCGACCAGTTCCGGTGAAAAGTTATTGAGGGGTAACCCGGAGATGATGACGTCGTAAGGTTCTGCGGCGTCGAAATCTTGCAATGGACAGCGGTGTAACTCGCTTTGCTCTGAAACATTGTTCCAGTGTGGGTCATTCTCAAAAGAAAGTTCGAGCAGATTAGCAAAGTCGTCGTTGATTTCGACAAGATCAAACTGATCTTGGGGGCGAAGCTGCCTGACGATTAACTTGGTGAAAGCGCCAGTTCCCGGTCCGACTTCCAATACCCGCAGCGGGGCTCCATTTTCGGACTGACGTTGTTTCTGTACCAGCGGTCCCGTGATCGCCTTTGCCAGAAACCGACTGCTGGGAGCAATCGCCCCGGTCGTTTCAAACTGCTGCCGGAACTGCCGGAAAAACTCACGATGATGAACCAAAATATGCCACTCCTGGGAGGAACGCTCGCTTCCTGAAAGCTAAAGCGGAAACAATCTTTGATGGCTGTAGTCTATCCGGATCTACTGCGAGTTCCAACTAACTGCGAGAAGGAATCTCCCGGAGCGGATTGCACCGCTGTGAAGGTGCCGGTACAACGGTGCAATCCGACAAACAGGAAGGGAGGAGGCGATTAGTTCTTCTTGTCAGCTTCGTTCTTGTTCGACTTCTTCAAGGTCTTCATTCCAATGACGGTATTGCCAGAGCCCCAAGGCGATCAGCACGAAAATCGCCCCCATGATGCCGAATTTGGCTGCCTGGGTGAATGAAGGTTCGGGACTTGGACTGGCAAGATAGGGATTGGTGTAGTACGGGAATTCTGTGCCTGCGAACTCAGGAGTACCGGCGTACTCTGTAAAGAATTTTTCATCAACATTTTCGCCGTTCGTGATCCAGTTTATTTCATTGGCTTCAATATCGGCCTGATGTTGGGTCGCCAGTGCAATCTGGTCTTCTAATTCCAGTTTTAACTCTTCAACAGAAGGATAAGGATAAGCGGCACGGTTGGTTGGAATCGCTGATTTCGCTTTGGAAAGATACTGCTCCTGCACGGTTTCCTCTTCCGCTTCGAGTGATGCTTTGAGATAAGCTTTGGCAATGATGAGTCGGACTGGTCTCGTGTCATCGATATGGTGCAACTTGTAATAGTAAAGATCTCCCAGGGCTTCCAACAGAATCGGTGAATCAAAATTCCCAAACCGCATCATCCCCTGCACTCCTTGAATGGCCGACTCGATTTCTCCTATTGAGTCATTTGAATTCTTCTCAGGAGCAAGATTTCGCTGCTTCAACACAAATCGGGCAAAGCCGCCATTTTTTTCCGTAGATTCGACATTTAGTGGCAAGGTTGCACCAGCCGCGCGTCGTTCGATGACATATTCCACGAGTAATTGTTGATAGACTTCCCGACCGAAATGGGCGTTCGGATTAATTTCAATCGCCCGTTCGATGTGTTGCAGACCTGCTTCATATTGACCGTCGTGTATGAGGAAGGTTCCCAAGTTCGCTTCCGAGCGATAACGTCCCTCATCAGGGAACTGTTCTATCTTGCTGTTGATCGTTTCAATCGCTTTGTCATGGCGACCTAATTTTTCATAAGCGACGGCCAGGTTATCGTAATCTTCTGCAGTCAGCGTCACTTTCGTCTTATCACTGAATTGATTGACTTTCCATTTGTAATACTCCAGAGAGTGTCGATTGAAATACCCGGCAATCAGTTCGATCACCCGGGAAAAGGATTTCTTTCGACATACTCGGTTTCGCTATCCCACAAGCAAGCGAGAAGTGGAGGTGGAACCAGCAGTGAAGTCATTAACGCGGTCATCATCCAGAAACGCATAAGAGAAGTGCTCCGTGTGTGAAATGCGAATAGGAGATTATCGGAGAAGTGTGCTAAATAATACGCATGTAATTCTGGGGAGAGTAGATCAGGATTTTCTTTTTTCCATTATTCTTGGAATTTTTGTCGATTCGTCCGAATCCTTTTCATTTTACGAGTGGTTAAATGCCCTATGGCTTTTATGAAGCAGACGCAAATATCTGAACAGATATTGCTCTGTTTGAACTCCTTGAAACAGACTCCCCGGAGGCAAGTTATGCGTAGAAACCTGTTCATTGTGGTCGGGCTGGTATTAATAGCTAGTGCATGGGCATACTCTCAATCTCCTGATGAACCTCGGGGCCGGAGAGACCGTCCTGAAGGTCCTCCCCGTGAGGAATTTGGCGAACCGCGAGAGGGTGGTTTCCGGGAAAGAGGGCCTGGTGATCGTGAAGGACGACCTGATCGTAGACGAGGTTTTGATGGGGATGAACGTGGAGAACGTCCAGGACCTCCCCCCAATCCATTTATGGAAGTGTTCGACACGGATAAAGATGGAAAAATCTCAAGTGAAGAAATCGATGCGGCGACCGAAGTATTGCGAAAGCTCGATAAAGATGAGGACGGAACTCTTGTTCCTGATGAGATTCCCGACCCGATTCGAGCTTTCTTTGATCGTATGCGTGAGCGTCGCGGCGGCGAATTCGGTCGGGGTGATGGTGGTGGTGAAGGTCGCGGAGGATTTGAAGGACCGGGAAGAGGCCGTGGTGGCTTTGGACGAGGTGGAGACCGTGAGGTAGGTCGTGGTTTTGGACCAGGTGATGAGGACGGAGGCCGACGTGGTTTTGGCCGTCGTCAGGAAGGTGGATTTGGTCGAGGTCCAGAACGTGGTCGTGGACCGGGAAATGATTTTCCCCCTCCTCCAGCTCGAGGAGCTCAATATGAAGAAGCGACTGATTTCGAGTCAGATGCCGAAGAGGGAACAGTCTTGTTGTACGCAGGATACGAAACTAATGAGGTAGACCGTGGTCGACCCGTGAAATTGATTGCCTCAGCATTGGGTGTCGAAGAAGAAGTCTTTCGAGATGCCTTCAGTAATGTTCGTCCTTCCCGTAATGGTCCTCCAACTGAGGCCGAAGCGCAACGAAATAAAAAAGTCTTGCTGGATGCTCTTGGAAAGTACGGGATTTCAAACGAGCGACTCGATGAAGTTTCCAACTTTTATCGTTACCGTCCACAAGATCGAGAACTCTGGAATCACAAACCTGCGAAGGTTGAATTGGTGTTGGAAGAAGGAAAACCAACTGGTTTCAAAATTCTGGAGGCCGGGTATGGTTATAATTCCACTCCAAAAGTCAAAGTGGCAGGTTACCCCGATTTGAACGTCGAAGCTCAAATCGAGTATTCCACAGAAATCGAGCAAAATGGACGAGTGACCGCTCTGAAAATTGTTCAGTAATATGAACTTCCCTAACTAGATAGACTCACTGAGTAGAAGCGGACAGATTCTGTCCGCTTTTTTTTTGGTACGCGGGTTTGAGATATTATCTTAAGAGCATAAATTCAGGCGAAGGTACTGAAGTTGCTGTCAATGGAAGAAGCAAAGTGAATCTGCAGGAAGACCGCAATATAGGGGAATGGCTGTGAATGTGTAATCTGGGGCTCGTCAAGCAGATAAAAACCGGTTAGGCTGTCTCTATTGGTGTGTTCACCAAGGTTTGAGCGATTGTCCACGCATTCGTGTGGGAATTGATGGCCCGACGGTATCTCTGGATCGCTCTTGGGTATTCCGTAAATACCTGGTTGAGACTGGGTTCCCCCCTTCCCGCTTCGCAAAGCCGGGCCAGGTTGATGCATGATCAGGGAGAAAGAGAGATGGTTTCTGATTCTCGTTCCGGTATGAGTTTTCAGACAATGGCGATTTTCATCGTTGTCGTTGTCGTATTGCTCTTTATTCTGTTGTTGGTGATTTTCAATCTCATTGAATTACGTGATGCCAATGCCCAGTTGCTGACAGACAAGGGGACGTTGAACAAAACATTGAACGAAACCAAAGACCAGCTCACCGCGTTGACTGGTGAGCGTGATGCCCTCTCTGCGGAAAAGCAGAAGCTTTCTGAACAATTGAAAACTGAGGGAGAGTCCGCTGAAAAACATATGACTGACGGGAAGGCGGAGATCGAAAAACTGACTGGCGAGAAAGAAGAGCTTTCCACCAACTTGGCGACAGCCAATAAAGCGAAGGAAGACTTACAAGCTCAAATTGAAGGATTGAACGCAGTTGTTGAAAAGCAGAAAGCAGCTAACGCAGAAGCCCTTAAGCAGGAACAACAGAAACTGGAAATGGCGAATGCCATACAAACGGCCTTGAAAAAAGAGGCAGAAGCTCTGCAAAAAGAGCTGGAAAACCAGAGAGTTGAACAAGAGAAAGCCTTGAAACTGGCGGCAGAGGCAGAGCAGAAAATTGTCGAGGAATTAAATCTTGCCAAAACCTCGTTACAACAAAACACCAAGCAGATAATGGATTTCAAAAGTTCCCTGGCGCAGGCCGAAGAGTCAAAAGCCAAATGGCTCGAAGAGATTAAGAATGTCGTAGAGCGAGAGGAAAAACTTAAAACTCAACTGAGCCAGATGATTAAAGAGCATGATCAATTGCTTGTAGAAAAAGCGAAAGTCGAATCGCAGTTGGAAGAAGCCCGTAAAAGCCCGCCTGCTCCTGCCAAAGAGGAATTGCAGAAACTGATCGCTGCCGAGATCAAAGCGGGGAATACGGGCATGGCAGGCGAACTGCAAAAAATTGCAGCGACTCTTCAGTCTCTTCAGAAGCAGATGCAGGAGGTTCAAACCAGTCTCAAGGCGACTTCAAAAGAGGCTGAGCCAGAGGAGGCCGCTTCGAAGTAATCTCCGCCTTCAGATTCTTAAGTCACGGCAAATTTTGCTGCGCGACTTCGTAATGATGACAGTTGTCGTCAACATGAGCACAAACGGCTGAAATAGCCTTTGCTTCTAAAGTATTGTCCAAATGGAGGTTAATGGAATCATTGCAAATGGCACAATTTATGAAGTGAGCTAACTAATTCACGCGTGTTGGGACGCTCAGTACGCGTCTCGCGAATCATGGTTTGCTGCTTTGTAAAGGACAGAAGCAATGAAAAGAATGATTATGTTGGGGGCCGTAGTAGCCAGCTTAATGTACCTGGGAGCTGCGACACCCGCGGAAGCCTCGCATCGAGGACGAGGGGGTTTTGGTTTTTCACTGAACCTCGGCGGACCGGGCTATTATGGTTACGGCGGACGTGGCTACTACAGTGGCTATCGGGGCTATTATGGCCCAAGGTACGGAGGCTATTATGGTTCTCCTAATTACTATCGCCCCTATGTCGCTCCTCGCGTTTACGCTCCGGGTTATTACGTACCCCGTTCTTACGGATACGGTGGTTGCTACTATTAATCAACAGTCGTGTTCCGTCCCGGGTTGATATGACCGATTCGGACCCAAAATCGAATACCTGTCCCCGATCCGAATTGATCAGGATCGGATCAAGCAAACTGTCCTGACGGACACCCGGGTGCCAGACAGGCCGCGTTTCAGGAAGAGACCCGGCCTGTTCGTTGTTTGCTATGAATGGATAAATGCAGCTAAGCGCTTGTGATTCCCTCTTCATCAGGTGAGAATGAGTTGAACTAATCACTCAGGCCACTCCGGTTCATATTGATAGAGATTGGGAAAACTTATGCGCTTCGCTGGAAATATTATCTTTCTCATCCTGTGTCTGACTTCAATACAATTCACTTCTTTGCTCACAGCCGCTGAAGACCTCTCGCAAACTGAAGTCAATACGCGCCGCAGTCTGCTTCGGGAGGCGGACCGTGTGCTTTTCCTGGGTGACAGTATTACCTATGCCGGGTCTTATGTCTCTTATTTCGAACTCTGGTTGCGGACACAGAGCTGGCTTGAAGAAATGCCGTTGGTGATCAATACCGGCCTGTCGAGCGAAACGGTTTCTGGACTTTCCGAGGAAGGCCACGCTGGTGGAAAATTCCCCCGCCCCGATTTAGCGGAACGAATCGATCGGGTGCTGAAAACCACGAAACCCGATCTCGTCTTCGCCTGTTACGGAATGAACTGTGGAATCTACAAACCGTTTGATGAGGACCGGTTCGCCAAGTATCAGGCGGGAATCCAGATGCTGCGTGAGAAAGTCAATGCCGCCGGTGCCAAACTGATTCTGGTGACTCCCCCCTATCACGACGATCAGGTTGCGAAGCTGGGCTTCTCCTACAACGCCGTGCTGGATGCTTACTCCGGTTGGTTGCTGACGTTGCGGGAAGAAGGGGGTCCCGTGATTGACCTTCACCAGGCGATGGGGGCCGCCGTGACAGAGAAACGAAAAACAGATCCGGCATTCACTTTCCAGCGCGATGGGGTTCATCCGGACAACGCTGGGCACTGGGCGATCGCGCAATCATTGATCCACTGGTTTGGCGGTACAGAGAGCGCTGCTGCCACTTCACCTGCAGCGATGCTCGCACAAAGTGAACATCCCGAAGAAGTGATCAAACTGCAACATCAACAGATGTCCGTACTCCGTGACGCCTACCTGACGACTGCCGGGCATTTGCGCCCGGGGGTCGCCAAGGGGAAATCAATTCCGGATGCAGAGAAAGAAGCGGCGGAATTGGAGAAGACAATTCACGCGGTCTTCTCGAAATGATTTGTTCTTAACCATTCGCTGAACGATATTCTTTTAACATCCGCACGAACTCTTTGAGTAGCGTGGTGTTGTCCATCCAGACGCGAGCGCTGACGAGGTTGTCGTCGATGACAGTTTGTTCGTCGACATAATTTCCGCCGAATGAAGTAATGTCGATGGCGCATTTGGCGACCGTGGTAGCGGTGCGACCTTCCAGACAACCGGCTGCGGCCAGGATTTCAATCCCGTGACAGACTGATGCCACAGGCTTCTTCTGGTCCATCATCGTTTTAGTAACTTTGAGTAGATCCTGGTCATATCGCAGATATTCCGGAGCACGTCCGCCGGAAATGAAGATACCGATGTAGTCGTCCGGATTGATATCCCTGAAGGCGATGTCCGACTGCAGATGATATCCGCTCGATTCCTGGGTGATGTCCCACCCGGGGGGCTGTTCGTGCATGACCATGTGGTAAAGTTTCACTTCAGGACCGGCCACGACGACTTCGAAGTCATCTTCCGGCAAGCGGAAAAAGGGGTACATGGTATCGAGAACTTCGGTTGCATCACCGATAATCAGCAGCACTTTGGACATCGTAAACCTTCGGACAGATCAGTGAATATGGAGATTGCCGGTGCTATTCTAAATATTTTAAGCCGGCAGGAATTCCCCATATTCTAACGCATAATTCGTGTGGGGACACTCTCCCGGCAAAGAAATTCATCAGAGGATGCCGTCAACAGTCTTAGACTGCTATAATTCTCTCATGATCAAAATGCTCATCTCAAAAATTCCCCTCTTTGGCAAAGCACAGGCTCTTCCTCAAAATTTACTCCGAAATCGGAAATATCTGATTCGGAGTTCATTTGTGGGATTGCTCGTTCTCGCTATGTATATCAGTTACCACCACTTTTCCCATGTCGCTCGGGAGCAGGCGATTCACTGGATCGAATCGAAGGGAGGTACGGTCTTGCCGGTCGAAGATACAGAGCCAACCCTTCTCGAACGCTATCTCCCCTTCTTGTCTTTTAAGAAGCAGCATGACATTGTCGAACTGGTGAAAGTTCCACTCTCTGATCAGGAACAGGCGGAACTGGGCCATCATTTGCGCAGCCTGGGGCCGATTGAAGTTCTCTACTTGTGGGGTGACGGGGTGGATGACGAGTGGATGCAGCAGATGGGAGAACAAGACCAGATCAAATCGCTGCAACTGAAACAAACGAACGTCCAAGATGGCCAGGTTCAGCAGTTGCTGAACTGGAACCAACTGAAAGCGTTCTGGAATGAACAGAGCCCCGGAATTTCTGATGAAGTCACCACTGAGTTAAATCAGAAACTGACTGAAAGAAATCAGAGCCGCTGGTAACCGTCGGTTAATTGACGAATGGCCGAGGACTATTCGTCGTTTTGATGTGCAGGCCATTCGTGGTCGCAGATTGTGCAGCGGAAGCCGACGAGCGTTGCCGAGCCGGGAATGGGGAGGCGGTTGCGATTGAGAATCGCATTGTCCAGTTCGATGGGCAACACGGAAGCGGAATTACAGCAAGGGCATTCGCGGTTATCCCGAATCAGCTTTGCGCGGGAGAGCACCCGCAAGGTGGCTTCATCCAGTTGTCGTTGCTGGCGGCTTTCCCAGGGGCGCCGGAAGGACAGAATATCCATAGGTTGAACGTTGGTGTGTGCCTGATCAGGGCGATAGATTTTCAACGTGCTCATCCTTGAGCTCCCTTGTTAGAGATTAAAATAACGTCCTCAGTGCTCGTCTTGAACATTCTGAAGACAACCAGTTTTGAGAGAGAGATTGGATAGTTTCAAAATACTCATTCCCGATCAGTCAGGCAAGAAGGAAATAACCCAGACAGACTGTTCCGGGAGAAATGTTAAAATAGGAAGAAGTCTGTAGTCTCTCCAGGAAGTGACCAGTTCTTGTAGTTTCTGTATTTTGACATGTGCCCTTGGCTGACTAGTCGAGCCGAAAATAAAAAGCGAGTCGGAAAATTTCCCGACCCGCTCTTTGTTCGGATAAGGATTTGAATCGACGACTATTCCAGACCAAGAATCTCGCGGTTCCGTTTCGTGTCAGTCGCGCCGCCTGCGAAATCGTCGAAAGTATACGGTGTTTTCTTGATGATGTGGTCGGTAATAAAGGGAGCCCCTTCCCGGGCACCCTGCTCCGGATCCTTGATGCAGCATTCCCATTCCAGGACGGCCCAACCGTCGTAGCCAGCTTCCGTAAGCAAGGTGAAGACCTGCTTGAAATCGACTTGTCCATCTCCCAAAGAACGGAAACGGCCAGCCCGTTTGTCCCAGGATTGGTATCCACTATAAACTCCGACGCGACCGCTCGGGCGGAACTCGGCATCTTTCACATGGAAGGCCTTGATACGATCTCCATACAAACGGATGAAGTCGAGATAATCGAGCTGTTGCAACACGAAGTGGCTGGGGTCGTAGTTGATACAGCAGGCGGGGTGTCCGTTTACTTTATCGAGGAGCATTTCAAAGGTCGCGCCGTCATAAACATCGGAACCGGGATGCAACTCGAAGGTGATCGTGATACCGTGATCATGGGCATAATCGAAGATCGGCAGCCACCGTTTGGCGAGTTCAGTAAAAGCTTCTTCGATGATTCCGTCAGGACGTTGTGGCCACGGATAGACCATATGCCAGGCAAACCCTCCGGACATCGCAGGGATTGATTTCGTGCCCAATTTTTCGGAGACATCGACCAGCTTTTTAAGTTCCGTCGTTGCCCAGGTGGTCACTTCTGTCATGCTCATTCCGGGTGGGTGGAAGACCTCGAACATCTTCGCATAAGCCGGATGCATCGCCAGGACCTGCCCTTGTAAGTGTCCCGAAAGTTCCGTCGGTGTAAGACCCATACCGGAGAGCATTCCGAGATAGTCGTCACAGTAACTGGATGATTCGACAGCCTTGTCGATTTCAATCATATTGTCGTTGCCCGTCGGAATCTGGATTCCTTTATAACCCATTTCGGCAAACCAGGGGCCGAGGGTTTTGATATGATTAAAGGGAGCTTCATCCCGGACAAATTGAGCGAGAAAAACGGCAGGACCTTGGATACTCATGGAAGCGATTCCTGTGCAGGAAAGAGAACAAAAAACGAAATCAGAGACAGAATATCCCTAACAATTAATGGGTTGATCGTACCGCATTTTTAATCTATTGATCAACCGTCGCGAGCCGGAAAGAGGGCCTGATCAAGAGTTCTTAAGTGCTGTCTGAATGAGGATAGAGTCTTCCAACAATTGATCTTCACAACCAGCCGGTCCAATCAATTGCAGACCCAGCGGTAACCCCGCTTTGGAAAGCTGGACTGGAAAGGTGATCGTCGGTAAACCGAGGAAACTCCAGGGAGCATTGAACCGAGGATCTCCTGTGGTCTCCAGCGAAGGTGCTTCGTCCAGCGTGGCTGGACATATCAAGAGATCGAAGTCTGTGAAATACTGATCAGATTGAGCCCGATACTGGTCTTGAACCTCGCAACTTGCTTGATAGTCGGTCATCGGCAATTGCAGGCCCGCTTGAATTTGACTGGTTACCGCAGGGTGGTAGAACTGCGCGAATTTTTCAAATCTTTCTCGATGATTTTGGGCAGTTTCATAGACCATGATATTTCGGTGATGATCGAGTATGGATCCGAAATCGATATCCTCTCCTGTCTGTTCAACGTGGTGATCGGCAGCAGTTAATTTGCGAAGGACGGTCTGCATCATCTCCTGCATCTGGGGAGCGGCGTGGTCTCCGAAGAAGTGATTTAGATTTCCAATGCGAAGTTGATTTCGGGATTGAGAATCGATGGGATTTGTCAGGCGACAGATATTCCAGAGCAGTCGTGCGTCTTCCAGGCTGCGTGTAAAAAATCCAGCGTGATCATGACGTTGGGCGAGTGGAAAGATGCCTTCCATCGGTAATGTACCGTAACTCGGTTTGAATCCGATGACACCACAATAAGCCGCCGGTCGAGTCACAGAGCCACCGGTTTGTGTACCGATGGCCGCATAGCACATCCCACTGGCGACGGCAGCAGCGGAACCACTGGAAGAGCCTCCTGGAGTATGCCGGTGATTCCACGGGTTTGTCGTTTCTGTTGGATCAAAACAGGCGAATTGTGTCGTCGTCGTTTTTCCGAGCAGAATGGCGCCTGCTTCGAGAAGCCGGTGAACTAGTGGGGCCGTTGCGGTGGCGATATTAGGGGAATCGTTTTGCAGGAATGGTTCAAATCCACAACCGGTAATGGACCCTTCGATATCGATGATGTCCTTGATTCCGATGGGAATACCGGCCAGTGGGCCTAATTGATTACCCTCGGAAAGTTGAACTGTTTGTTCTCCAGCCAGCTTGAGTGCTTCGGCTTGGTATAACCGAACCCACGCCCGGACATCCATCTCGTGTCGCATGATTCGATCGAGTGTTTCGGCTGTGATCGAATAGGGCGTTGCGATTCCTGTCCGTATTTCCGATTGCAAACCGAGGATCGTTTCGCGGGGCTCGGGAAAGAGGTTCGGCATTATTTTCAGTCAAATCAAAGGGGAAGAAACAGGTTCAAGCGAAATCTTGTGTGGTCGGTTTGATTGTCAATTCTGGAATATGGGCTCTTGCTGGTAACTGAGCGAGAAGCAGTACCGCCGCGGCCACATCTTCCGGTTGTAGAATACGTGCCCGATGTTCTGCCGAAACGGGAACGGGTCGTTTATCAAGAATCGGTGTTTCCACTTCTCCGGGATAGATATTGCTAATTCGAATACCGTGGTGACCATCTTCCAGGGCGGCTGTTAAACCAAGAGCGGCCATCGCGAATTTCGAAGCGCTGTAGGCTACTCCTCCTAATGTGCTCGCGCGAATTCCGGCGACCGACGAGATATTCACAATCAAGCCGTCTCCCCGCTTCCGCATTTCCGGCAGCACGGCATGCATCAAGTTGTATGCCCCGGTTGCATTGACGTTTATGAGAAGATCCCAATCTTCGGGAGAGAGCTCCTCCATAGACCGTTTGGGAACATTAATCCCGGCGCTGTTCACGACGATGTCAATTTGTCCCAATTGTTCCTCGGCCCATTCGACCAGATCAAACGTACTTTGTCGATCGCCCAAATCGGCCGCACGAGTCAAAATTTCACCCGGGCCTTCGTTTAATTCTACGACTTCCCGTAGCGGTTCTTCCCGCCGACCGGAAACGATGACTTTCGCTCCAGCTTTAGCAAGGGCCAGCGCAGCCGCTCGCCCGATTCCTGTTCCTCCACCCACAACTAGGGCCGTTTTTTCTCGTAACGACATACATGTATCCAGTCTATTAAGTATTCAGTCTGTTCTCGTAGCGTAATGAGAACGGATCTTCTTGAACCCATCCTGAAACCCGATTGCGATTGTTCCTGAAGCTACAAAACCAGGTCAAGCATGATTCAGCAGAGGGTTTTAGGATCACTTGTTTCTGTTAGTTTCGTTCGCCGATGACATACAACGTCTGTTTTCCCCGGAGGAAAATTTGACCATCGGAAACGGCCGGGCTGGCGAGGAATTCATCATCCAGTTTGTTTTCGCTGATTTCCCGATACTCAGGAGCCGCTTCCACGACTGTGCAGACGCCCGATTTATTGAGGAAGTAGATGTGCCCGTCGGCGTAGAGAGGGGAAGATTTGAAATCACCACCCAGACGATGTCGCCAGTGGAGTTCACCCGACTGGCTATTCAAGCAACTGGCGATGCCGTTATCGCTGACCATGAAGAGCATGTTGTCCACGACGACGGAGCAGCAGGTGTCGGGAGTATTGTTATCGTAGGTCCAAACGATATTGGCGTCGATTTCGTTTGTCCCTTTCTCTGTGCGGACAGCATTCAAATCACCCCGCATACCAACTGTGGAATAGACAAATCCTTCGGCAACCGTCGGTCCTGTAATCGTTCGACCACCGACCAGTCCGGTTACTTTCCATAACTGTTTGCCTGTTTCCGGATCGTAGGCGTCGAGTTGATTGCCACCCATGATGACCAGTTCCGTTCCGTCAGGAGTATTACGGATCACGGGAGTTGTATAAGCGTCGCATTCCTCTGAAGTGGCTTCTGTCATGCGCGGGGTAAACCAGACTTCGCTCCCAGTCAGGCGATCATAAGCGACGACATAAGACCGAACGGGATCATCTTGCAGGTCGGCTAATGAATCCTGCATGCAGGCGGAGATCACGAGGTCACGATAGATAATGGGACTATTCGCATGGCCCCACCAGATCGAATATCCGCCGTATTGCTGGGCGAGATTTTTCTTCCACAGTTGATCGCCTTCGAAGTTGTAGCAGGCGATATCACCATTCCCGAAATGCACGATCACGATTTCTCCGTCAGTGACAGGAGAGGGAGAAGCCATATTGTGCAGGTTATGATACTTCGGAGCTCGGCTGGAACCTCCTTCGGTCTTTCTGTTGGCAGTTCCTTCCCCGACCTGCTTTTTCCAGGCGATTTCATTCGTAGTCCGGTCAATTTTGAGGAGTTGCAAACGTCCCTCATCTTCTACTGTCAGAAAGATTGAGTTGTTCCAGATGGCGGGGGTGCTGGAACCAGAGAGTGGCAGGCCGATTTTAGCGGTCACATTTTCAGATTCGGACCACTTGGTCGGCAGATTCGTTTCAGAGGAATGCGAATTTCCACTCGGTCCGCGCCATTGCGGCCAGTTTTCAGCGTGTGCAGCAGGCAAGTGGGCTGATGTCAGCAGTAGCAGAATGAGCAAGGTAATCGAAGCGGGAGCAAAATTTCTGGTCGGCATACCGGCCCTTCCGAACGTAAGTTGTTGACGGAATATTACGCGTGAGTTCCCCATCATACCGAAATCTCAAGGGGTTGTCTTGCAGGAACCCGGGTCAAAACCCTCCCCTGTTGAATCCTAAGGGGGCTTGCTTGTTTCTGATTTGGTAAATGAGTACCGTAGAAGACTTTTAGATCTTGTCCAAGATAAGTGTGGCGGCTTTTGTACGCGAAAAAACCTTAAAGCGTGGTTTTGCGACTCCAGAGGCTGCTTCGCTAAAATGGGACACGCATTAGTGGTTCGATTTTCCCGAAGCTAAGGTTTTAACAATGTCTTCCGACTCTTCGTCTCCCGCATCTCCGGATACCGGTTCTGCCCCCTCTGCCCTGGAACTCGAAAAGCAACAATTGCGAGAGTTGAACCAGAAGCCCTTGCTTCCCCGGTATTTGGGATATGTAAAGCTTTCCGGGCCAGGCTGGTTACAGTCGGCTCTGACATTGGGGGGAGGATCACTT
>JAGQQC010000199.1 GCA_020426395.1 Planctomycetaceae bacterium | reverse complement strand
AGTTTCAGTCAAACGGGAATGTTTCCGGTTACTATACTCGTAGCCGAAAGCTGCCTCCTTATGAATCCAGCGGACAGGTGAGCAAGCTCTACAAAAAAGTCGAAAAACAGTACCCGTAATCCTCACTTTTCCAAAGTGAATCGGACTGGGAAACTCGGCGTTTGATAGACTGGTAAATATACAAGAGGACAGAGCCTTTGATCGGGGCTCTGTCCTCTTTTTGTATAAACAGGGGGAATGGGTTGTTTGTGGAGGCAGGCTGGCAGTGGAATAACTGGATCCCCGGTAAAAGTTGGGCTCTAAGTGAACTGATTCACAAAAGATAACTTCGAAATGGACGATACTAAGAAAAGAACAGCCATTTAATTCATTTTGAAGCTGACGGGATTTCCACGGATGGATAGCAAGCGTCTACAGAAGACAATTTTATTGGCCGGAACAGTTTTGGGTCTGGCATTTCAGATCGGGCATGTTGAAGCGGCCGTTGAATGGCGTACCAGCCTCTCACAAGTAGCGAAAGAGTCTCGGCAGACCAAAAAGCCGATGCTGCTCAAGTTTACCGCAGAGTGGTGTCACTACTGCCATAAGATGGAAGAGTCGTTTAACGATCCGAAAGTTTCGGAACTCGTTAATAAGAACTTTATTCCCATCAAGGTTGATGCTGACGAGAAGAAAAAACTGGTCGAGGAACTTGAAATCGAAGGGTTTCCCACGACGGTCATTATCTCACCCGAATTTCAACCTCTGCAGAAGATCACCGGTTTTCTGAAGGAAGACGAATTGCTGGAGCGGTTAGAGATCATGGCTCCACCAGCTTCTGCTGGGCGGGCCGTTGTAAAACAGGAACAGCCAAAGCCTGCGGAAACGACCGCAGTAGCAACGGTCCCTCAAAACCCGATTCAACAGGTAGCCAGCCAATGGGCGTTTGAACAAACCTGTTTGGTTGAATTGGTGGAGAACGCCCGATTAACTCAGGGTGATCCTCAGTTCCAGACAATTTATCGAGATACTCAACTTTGTTTTGTATCAGAAGCACACCGACAGGCATTTATACAAAATCCGGATCGTTATTGGCCGGCGCTCAACGGCAACTGCCCGATTCTGTTAGCAGAAAACAAACAAGCTGTCCCGGGATCAGCCAAGTTGGGAGCAATTTACCGCGGGCAACTTTGGTTTTTCAGTTCACCTGAAGCCCGCTTGAAATTTGCCAATGCTCCCCAGCAATACCTGCTTCCCGGCCTGGAAGCGGAGCAATAAGATATCAACTTTGGTAAGTTGATTGTCTAACATAAAAACAAAAAAACGACCTTACACTTATCGGTGTAAGGTCGTTTTTGTTATCAGTTTTACAGGACTCGATTTGTGTCGTAATGTTTGATTCTTACATAGAGTCCGCTGCCGATCAGAACCCATCAGAGGGTTTTAGTATCACTTCTACTGTGCGACCGTAATTTTTTCAGGCTTAACCCAGGTGTAACGTCCTTCTTTTTTAAGGACTTTTCCTTTTACGGCCAGTTTGATCGAATCGAAACGGTCATCATAAATTTGGGTATATTCCTTGTGAGCATTTTCAATGATGTAAATCTCGGTATCGCTCACCACGACGGCCAGGCCCAGTTCTTCTGGATTCAAGGTAGGTCGAACTCGGAATTCACAACCCGCGCAGGCACTTCGACCTTTGATTGAAACGGTTTTTGCTGACTTGTTAGATGGCTTTTCCGTTTCGGTGTCCGTCTCGTCTACGACGGCATATTGAGCCGGGTTTTCTTTGAATTTTTCGAGTAACGCTGTATTGGGAAACTGATATCGCATCCCTTTGTAGCGAGCCGTGAATTCCGCAGTGCCCGGGTTTTCGGCGCCACCCTCTTTGAGACAGATGGCACAGTTACCGTTGTAAGCAAGATCCACGTTTTCGAACTCTTCCGGGTTCTCCTTGAATGCTTTCAAGACACCTTCACTGGGGAACAAAAAGAGCCGGTTGTTATGCACCAGACTATGTTCCACTTTTCCTGCCGGGCGATGGCCTCCGTTCTTGTAACAAACGGTGCAATCTCCGTTCAGGACCGGCGCGAAACGTTCGGGGTTTTCAGCGAATTTGTTTTTTGTGGAAGTATCCGGAAAAAGATATCGCAGACCATCGTATTCAACCGCGAATTTTTCTGATCCTTTTACGGCGGCTCCACCGTTGAAAAGACAGACTGCACAGTTCCCTTCCAAAGCGACTGGCAAGCTCACCTCCTTGTTTTCCGCGGAAAGGGGAGCCACCGAAACTAAGGTCGCGAAGAACAAGGTCAACATTCCGTACGTAAGAGAAAATCTCTTCATCATGAACTCCTGTAGAGAGGCCTCCGAGTGAACGAGGCTGTGGATTGATTTTTCATCAAGTTAACTTGCGGTTGGCTTGAGTTTCAATCCTTCTCTTTAAGATCACTTCAATTTATGAGGATTGACCAAAAATGGATGTGTGTGTCCGGTATTGTGGGTGAGAAGACAATTCAACTTGGTTGATCGCGCAAAAGACGGACGACTTCGATAATGTGAGCTGCGGCCTGATCCAGCTCGGCAGCGGTTGTCCAGCGGCCCAGCCCAAACCGCAGGCTGGAGCGACAAAGTTGTTCGTCGATGCCCATTGCCCGCAGGACATGGCTGGGTTCGGGATTGGAAGAACTGCATGCGGAACCGGAGCTGACGGCGACGTCTGTGAGGCGAGAGAGTAGAACATCTCCATCGACATTGGGAATGCTGATATTCAAATTCCCAGCGAGACGATTTTCCACCGCCCCATTAATCACCAGATCTGGAATACCTGCCTGGAGCTGTTTTTGAAATTGGTCGCGAAGAGTTCGTAAACGTTCTACTTCTTCTTGTTGTTCGGCCAGTGCAAGTTCGCATGCCTTTCCGAAGCCCACAATCAGCGGAAGAGGTAACGTCCCACTGCGAATTCCTCCCTGATGCCCTCCCCCTTCTATCTGGGGTTCCAGTCGAAATGGACGCGCTTCATCTGGTTGAACATACAAGCAGCCTATTCCGGGAGGCCCATAGAATTTGTGGGCGGAACAACTTAAAAGATTGACGGGAGTTTCCGTCAGATTGAGTGGGAATTTCCCAACAGCCTGGACGGCGTCCGTGTGAAGCGGAACGTGATGTTGTTGGCAGAGCTCGGCAATTTCGAGGATGGGGTGGATCGTACCGACTTCATTATTGGCCCAGATGATGGACACGAGCCGAGTTTCTTCACATATCGCATCTTTCAGATCCGTTATCCGTATGGAACCAGTGTGGTCAACCGGTAACCGGGTGACTTCGACCCCTCGGCGTTCTAATTTCTTGAGCGGATCAAGCACCGCACGGTGTTCGACAGCAGTCGTGATAACGTGTGGAGCCTTGTTCCCATTCGCTTTCCGCAGTTCCGGATGCAGCAGGCCTTTTATGGCGAGGTTGTTTGCCTCGGTCGCGCCGCTGGTAAAGACAATCCGCAGAGGATCTGCATTCAGCAAGCGGGCGATGTGAAACGTGGCCTCTTCAACCCGTTTGGCTGCCTCCTGTCCAATTCGATGTTGAAAGCTGGCCGGGTTGCCGAAGCGTTCTGTCCAGAATGGGGCCATAGCCTCCACTACCCGGGGGTCAACAGGCGTTGTCGCGTGATGATCCAGGTAGATGGGAGAATCGGCCATAAGTTTGAAGTCATTTGCAGGTCGTGATCATAGAAGAACAGCACAACCGGGTTTCAGGATGAGTTCTAATCATCAAATTTCACAGGGCACTCGAAGTCGGCCGGTTTCACGGCGAGAACAGAGCAGTCGATGTGCGTCAGAATTCTCTCAGCGGTATTGCCGATGAGGATTCCCGGGATACCGGAGCGACCAATGGTTCCCAGTACGATGAGGTCAATGCCTTCCTCTTCGGCAACTTTGGGAATGACCTCTTCGGGAGAACCATCGACGACATGGGTTTTGACGCCGTATTTCAAAGTACGGAAGTCAGTTTGCGATAATTGCTCGTTCAGCTTGGCTTCATTTTCTTCACGCAGCTTACTCTGGTGTTCTTCGAGTTGATCCTCGGGAATACGGCTTCCCCAAATCCCTTTGTCGGCGAGTGTTTCGTTGACATGCAACAGATGCACTTTGGATTCCGTATTTTGACAGGCATTGACGATCATGTTGATCATGTGCTGGGAAACATCTGAGAAGTCGCTACAGACGAGGACGTTCAGGTTTTCTGGTTCAGGATCAGGTTTGGTGACCCAGACCGGACAGGGGCAGCGACGCAGCAGTTTCATGGAGGTGCTTCCCAACAGGAAGCGGCCCGCCATACCCATGTCTTTCGTACCCACGACCACCAGGTCATATTCTCCCAGAACCGCCTCTTTCAGAATTTCATAGGAAGGAGTGCCATACATCAATTTGCTGGAGGCTCTGCAACCTTTTTCAGTGGCCTGTTGGACGATGCCGTTCAAGACCTTGTTGCTGATATCTTCGACATCGCGTGCGACCTCGCCAAATTTTTCGTGGAGAATTTCCTGCGTATGCGCACCGAGATCCAGCACGGCCACGAAGACCAGTTCGGCATCAATTTGTGCCGCCAGCCAGATGGAACGCTGAATGGCTGTCAGCGTAGGCGGATTAAGTTCAGTATCTGCCAGACGGTCTGCGTGATGCAGATCGACACCGACCAAAATTTTGCGAAATCCGGACACGATCAATTTCCTGTTCTGGGAGGGGAAGAGAGAGATTTAAGTCATTGGGAGCTGAACTGTGGATTGAGAAAATTGTCCACAGAAGCACTGCTGAAAAGTATGATCAAATTCTAGCTTATGGAAAAGAACCGTTCAGAAGAACATCGGGCTCTTTTGTCATTTTAGTCTAATTAAGCCAGAGGAGAAGATGAATCAAGAAGTGGATGTTTCCTGCTGATGTGGTTTCTGGAAAAGTAAAATATATTCGTGCACCTTGTTGACTCGGAAAACTGCCGGGAAGCCAAGGGGTCTCAGGTTATTATAATCGTACTGCCGGTTCCAGATAATCAAGTCGTCAAAAATGAATCCGAGGTCGGTCATTTTTCCGGACAGATCAGAGTGTAAGGGATAAAACTGCTTCCCTTTCCGCAAGTCCATCACCACAACGATGCAAAAGCAACCGGGTTTCAAGGCTTGATAAACTTGTTGAAAGATCGAGGAGAGCATTTCCAGATAATCCTCATATCGATCAATCAGCCCCAGGTCTCCGTCGAGGTTGCCATAATTCCGCTGGGCTTTATTATCAGCCGAACGAGGACGGTTTAAGACATTCCAGTAAGGGGGTGAAGTGATACATAAATCGATTGAGGTGGGGGCGGTATGTTCGAGTAAATCCTGTGCCCGGGCTTCATGACAAACAATTCGGGAACGTTGTTCGGGGGAAAGCGACTTGAGTCGCTGGAGGGTTTCTTCGCAGTATTCGGCAGAAAGTTCCAAACCGATCGCCGTTTTGTTTTTCATTCCAGCGGCCAGTAATGTCGAGCCAGAACCGCAGAAGGGGTCCAGGATTTTTTCTCCGCCGACGGGGAGAAAAGTTTCGATCAGTCGTTCCAGTAGAGCAATGGGAAAAATCGCAGGATGTTGGCCAGTCTGATCGATGGCCATCTTGCGAATATCGCTCCAGACGCTGATCGAATTCTGAATCCACTGTTTCCCGGTCAGGAAATTACAGCGACGGACAATTCGTCGGGTTCGCTTCGGTTTCTTGAGGGGGAGTTCTGATTTAGACCCCGTTTTCTTCCTACCTTTACATGGTATTTCTGTTTCGGAGGAAAATTTCTCCTCAGCCACACCTCGAGCGTCGTGAGTAACCGGCTCCGATAAACGCTCCTGTTTTGTGGTCGTGCGACTGTCGTTCATGAATATTCCGTTTCATGACTTCTGGAAAGAGGACCCGTGGCTCACGCAGTAGTGGATGAGCTGTGCAGAGATCACGACCTTATTGTAACGATTGCAGGTAAGTATACAAATCTGCCATGTCTTCCTCTGTGCAGTTTTTCAATAAGCCGGAAGGCATTAATGACTGGTTTGATTCTGTGCGGGACTCGACATTTTCCGTTTCAATACGATGGGTCCGGTTAAGTCCGTCTCGTAAAATCATCCCGTCGATCGACTCGTAGATGATCAAACCCGTGAAAATCAATCCCTTGTCGGTCACGATATTGATCGTCTGATAACGGGGGGATACGTCCCGATCGGGGAAAAGAATGGCGGTGAAGAGGTCCTTTTGTGAAAAGCGACTGGTCACCCCTCGAAGATCCGGGCCGAGTGCGGTTGAGCCTCCGTGACATTGGGCGCAACCTCTTTTTTCAAAAAATTTGCGGCCTCGTTCCGGGTCTCCTTGTGACCAGTCCAGATTTTCCAAGCGACTCATTAACCGGGTTTCTTCTTCGCCCAGGACCGCTTTCAATCCACTGGCTTCTTCAGGATACGTCGCGAGCAACCATTCTTCCCATTTGGCCATGACCTCTGGTTGAGGGCGATACCCCGCCTCACCCGTTTGAAAGCCAAAGTCCATCTGGGTACTTTTCTGAAGGAGTTCCATCAAGCTATTTCTCAGGGCGAATTCTGTTTCGGAGTGATCAAGTCGTCGGGCGGCTTGGAATAGGGCCACCACATACTGAGGCTTGGTGATTAGTTCCAGTTTTGCCAGCGCGTCCACAGCACTTCCCAATGTTGGCAAGTGCGAAATTTCCAGCCCCTGGATAAATAGGTCTATTTCTTCCGGTAGTGGATTTTCGGCGAGGAGCATGATCACCGCCTGACGAGTCGAGTATTCTTCAAACCGCTCCCGTATTAATTCACGGATTTTCGGATCACTGGATTCTCCCAGTACAAAAATCACGTCGTTGTTCCACGGATATTCTTCATCCTCTCGAACACGTTTGACGAACGCTTCGACCGACTGATTTAGATAATCCTCCGGAACCTCAGACATAAAGACGACATGCCCCGGCAGTCCGAATTCCGGTTGCTGGACGACTGCGATCGGTAATCGGGGATCACGCTTAACGAGGGCTCCGTAGAGCTCCTTCATCCGATCATTCCAGTAGAGATCCTGAGGCAATTTCCGTGTGCGGACTTTTACTTCCAGCATGACTAATGCTCGACTGATTTTTTCCAGTAATTCGACGGACCATTCAACTTCGATGCGGCTCGCCACAATCAGGCGATGGATATCATCAGAGGGATCAGATTCGTCGTTGATTGGAGCGACAATTCTTTTGAGTAATTCTGAATTCGAAGGCTTGACCATGGAGATCAATCGGAGTATTTCATGGTCAAGTTCCGGCTCTTCGGTGGGATACAATTGGGCCAGGTCGACACGGAAGGGGTCAAGTTCAAATTCGAACTTGGATAAGTCGCGTTGGCTGGCGTAACCATCGAAAATTGCTCCATGATGATCGGCGGGGCCACAATCCCCCCAGGCGATTTGGATCAATCGGCAAGCATCCAGTTTGATTGACAAACTGTCCGGACCGAGCCCTTTCAATTTTAGAATTTGAAAGCTCGCCCGGACCGACTCCGTGTCGAAATCATCGGACAGAGCCAGCTTCATCTCGGCCAGGGAAAGTTGGATACGAGCCTTCGCGGCAAATCCTAGTTTGCCCGCCTGTTGTTTTATTTCAGCGGCAATGGAAGTGTAGTGATCTTTGAGAAGATCGATCGCAGCACGACGAACATAACGGTCCCCTGAACCCAGCGCGCGTGTCAGCGGTTCTGCCAGTTCAGTTAATTGTGTCGTGGAGAGTTGGGCCCGTTTTATGCGTAATAGTGCCTGGTGTACTACTTGGGCGTGGGGATCGTTCAAGTAAGGGGCGAAGACTGAAACGAGATTGTTCTCATCATCTGCGGAATTCGAGAGTGCCCAGATGGCTCGTGCCCGGACAGATGAAGTCGGGTGATTGGCTAATTTGAGAGCGAGTGAAGCTGGTAGGCCTTCGTAAACCTCGGAAAGTATTTCGAGGGCGCGCACTTGCTGCTGAATAGAAAAATCATCGTTCTCAGTTTGTAGTGACTCTAAAAACGGTTTCGGACCGATTTCCAGCGCGAACGGTTTCCATTGATGTCGAGACCAACCACTGAGAGGTTGGTCTGCGTTCAGGCAGACTATCATTTTTTCGGTATCC